>CAIOSS010000568.1 GCA_903860995.1 uncultured delta proteobacterium
CGACAGCGTGCGCTCCAACGCGCACCTCGTCGCCGCGTACGAGCACCGCAACCTGCTCGGCGAGTTTCGCCGGTTCCGCATCGAGGCCCGGCCGCTGCTCTACTTCGTCAACCTCGCGAGCTTCTTCGGCGGCGGCGTCGCGCAGGAGCAGGCGCCCTTCCGTGTCGTGCCGGGCGCCGCGGTGGTCGTCGAGACGGCGCGACCGGAGCTGTTCCGCCAGACCCTCGGGCTGCTCTCGGTGCAGTACGAGCTGGCGCCCGACCCGCTCATCCCCTCTATCGCGTTCCGTCAGTCGGTGCGGGTCACCGCGGGGCTCGAGCGCACCTTGACCCGCCGGCTGCGCGGCGCGCTCTACCTCCGCTTCACCGACCTGCAGTTCAGGCCCAACGAGATCGGTGACGGCGCGGCCTTCCGCTCCAACCGCGACACCCTCCAGAACGACCCGATCTACAGCGACCTCTACTTCGATCAGCGCTACCTGCACCTCGAGCAGTCGATCTCGTACGACAGCCGCGACGACCGGGCGCACCCCTCGCGCGGTTGGTTCCTGTCGGGCAACCTCCTCGAGGCCATCCGCATCCCCGCGGTCTCGGACTACAGCTTCGTCCGCGCCTCCGCCGAGGCGCGCACCTACGTCTCGCCCTCGCGCACCATCGTGTTCGCGTTCCGCGCGATGCTCGGCGCGACCATCGGCAGCTCCTACGAGGCCGAAGGTCGCCGCTACTGGCCCCTGCCCTCCGACCTCCGCTTCGTCTCGGGTGGATCGCAGTCCAACCGTGGCTATCCCTACGGCCGCGTCGGCGTGCTCGGCACCGTGCCCCTCGCCCCGACGCCTGGCACCGCCGCCTCCGCCGACCGCACCACCGCCCTCGGGGGCACCGGCATCTTCGAGGCATCCTTCGAGACCCGCTGGCAGCCCGGGTCCTTCGGCATGGTGGCCTTCCTCGACACGTCCAACGTCGTCGGCATCGACCCGGAGCCCTTCGTCAACCCGCAGGGCATCCAGGCGCCCGGCTGCCAGCCCACCGCGACCAACGCGGTCGCCGACGGCGTCGGCTGCGCCATCGACCGCCGCAGCCGCTCGCTCCCGCCGCCCCGCGGCTTCAGCCTCGACACCGTCGGCGCCCTCTTCCGCAACCTCCACCCCTCGGTGGGCATCGGCTTCCGCTACCTGACCCCCATCGGCCCGCTGCGCGCCGACTTCGCCGTGCGCCTCAACGACCTCACCTGCTCGCGCAACGCCGCCGACGTCGCCGCGCAGAACCGCGTCGCCCCGAGCGGCTGGGCGAGCTACTACATCGTCACGTCACCCCGCTGCGACTTCTTCGGCGCCGACATCCCGCTCGCGATCCAGCTCTCGCTCGGGGAGGCCTACTGATGGCCACGGGGCTCGCAAAGGTGGCGGTCCAGGTGGTGCGCCTCGTCGCGCTGCCGGTGCTCTTCGGGGTCGCGCTGGTGCTCCACCTGCCGACGGGCCTCGGGCGCGCCGCCGCCACCGACCTCGCCCGGGCCGCCGCCGCCGACTTCGCGCCCGGCCACGTCACCCTCCGGCGCGTCGCGCGCCTCGACCCCGGCGGGATCGTCGTGGAGGGCGTCACGTGGCGCGACCTCGACCGGCGCGCGCTCGTCGAGGAAGCCACGGTCCACGTCACCACCGCCGTCGGCCTCCTCGAGGCCCTGGTCGGCCGCGCCCCGTGGCCCGCCCTCGCCGTCGACGCGCGCGCGGTCACCCTCTTCACCCCGCGCCTCTCCGCCGAGGCCCCGCCGCCGCCCGGCGCCGCGCAGGCGTCGACCCCCCTCCCAGAGATGCGCTTCCCCGACCTGCGGCTCCAGGCCGCGACGCTGCGCAACACCTTCGGGTACCCCATCGAGGCGCGGGGCGTCCGCCTCGCGGGGGGGCTGACGCTCCAGCCCGCCGGCATGAGCTTCAACCTCCGAAGCCTCGCGCTCGAGACGAGCTCGACGCCGCTGTCGCCGGTCGCGCTCCAGGCCCGCGCCCGCGTGCGCACCTACCCCGCGCTCTCCGTCGACGCGGGGCTCACCCTCGCCGGGGCACCGCTGCGCTGCGCGATCACGGTCGTGCCGCAGGCCAACACCGAGATGCTCGTCACCGTCCGGGACTGCTTCGTCCCCGGCGCCACCCTCACTCAGCTCGCCGCGCTCGACCCGGCGCAGACCCTGCCCGACGTGGGCATCCCCAGCCTCGCGGCGCACGGTCGGCCGGGCGCCAGCTGGAGCGTCGATGGCCGCGTGGTGATCGGGCGCGCGTCGACCACGCTCTCGGCCTTCATTGGCAGCCACGACCGCAGCGCCACGCTGCGCTTCGACCGCGTCGTGCTGCGGGACGCGTACACCGCACTGCCCGACGGGCGGATCGACGGCGTCGTCGCGATCACGGAGCAGGACGTGGGCGCGGGTCACCGGGTCACCGTGGATGGTAGGGAGTTCCACGCCACGGTGTCGGGCAACGAGGTCCCGCCCTTCGTGGTGACCGCCCTCTACCGCGAGCAGCAGCCCCTCCAGATCGAAGCCCTCGACCTACCGATGGTGCGCCTCCACGCGACGGGCACCGTCGGCCTCGACGGGGCGCACCCGATCGACCTCAACGCCTCCTTCGAGCCTCCGCCCCTCGAGACGCTGCCGTGGACGCGCGACCTCGCGCGGGGGCGGGTCCGCGGCACGGCGCACGTCACCGGCGACCCCGCGCACCTGCGCGTCGACGCCACCGTGGTCGGCGACGCGATCGCCGTCGCGGGCGCGAGCGTCCGCCACGCCGAGCTGCGCGGAGCCTTCACCCTCGCCGGCCGCGAGCAGACCATCGACGCCGTCGCGACACTGCGGGGCGCCGCGGTGCGCGGCTCGGTGCGGCCCTCCGATGCCACGGTGCGCGTCGCCGGCAACCCCGCGGGGGTGCTGCGGGTGCGCGCCTCGGCGGACGGACCTGGGCTGCTCGCGGCGCTCGGGCCTGCGCCCGCGGGCATTCCCAACAACGCCAGCGTGGAGCTCGACGCCAGCGTCGATCTCAGCGACCCGGCGTACATCAGCACCCGGATCGCCGACGCGCGGGTCAACCTGCGCGGCGCCACGGCCCGCCTCCGCGGATCCTTCGCGGTGCGCCCCGGCGCGTCGTGGACGTCCCTCCGCGGCGCGTTCAACGTCGACGCCGGGTCGGCGGGCTCGATCGCGATCGCGCTCGGCAACGGTCGGCTCACGGTCAACGCGCGTCGCTTCGACCTCGCCTGGGCCGCGCCGCTCGCCCCGGCGGGGCAACCTCTCTCGGGGCGGATTCACGGCGACCTCGTCATCGACCTGGCCAACGTCGTGCGGAGCCAAGGGACGCTCACCCTCCGGGAGCTCACCGTGCCCGGCCTCGGGGTCGTCACCGGGGACCTCGGGCTCACCCGCCGCGGCGGGGAGCTCGTCGCGCGCGTCAACGCCGCCCTCACCCCGCCCGGCGCGCCGGAGGCGGCCACGCTGACCCTGGAGGTGATCACGCCCCCGGTGGGCGCGTGGAGCGACCCCGCGGCGTGGGTGCGCGGCCTCCGCACGGCCTCGGCGCGGGCCGCGATCGCGGACCTCGGGAACTTCCCCCTGCTCGCGGGGGCCCTCCCCCGCACGCTCCGTACCCAGGGGCGGATCGTGGCGACGGCCGACGTCTCGCGCACCTCGGCGGAGGCCCCGCTCGCCGCCACGCTCGGGGTCGAGGGGCGCGGGCTCGTCGTCGGTGTCGGCATCCCTTCGCTGCTCGGCCGGGCGCCGCGGATGGTCCCCGCGGTGGAGCCGATGTGGGTGCGCGGCGTTCTCTGCGCCTCGCTCGCCTCGCTCCGGCTCGACGACATCTCGCCGCGGCTCCGTCTCGCGATCACGAGAGACTTCGACGCGCCCTCCTCGGGTCCTCCGGCTGGCTGCGACGACCAGCCCCTGATGCCGCGCACCCTCATCGCGACGGACGTCACCCTGCGGGGGCCGTGGCAGACGGCGCTGCTGGCCGTGCGCGAGGCCGTCCAGCTGCGCGACGCAGCGCTCCCCGCCCGCCTCCGCGCCGCCCTCGCGGCCGCCAGCACCGACGCGCGCGTCTCCTTCGGCCCGGTGCTGCGGAGCGAGTGGCCGCTGCGCACGATCGCGATTCCGCAGGCCGACGGGACGCCGCGCTTCATCCGTCCCCCGAACGTCCCGCCGGGGACGATGCTGCACGCCCAGGTGCGCGCCACCGGGACCTTCCTCGTGCCGAGCGTCGAGGTGGAGGTCGAGGGCACGGCGCCGTCGCTGAGCCTCCTCGGCCTCGATGAGCCCATCCGGGCAGACGTCTTCGCGGCGATCGCGCCCCGCGAGGGCGGCACGCTGCTCGACGCGTGGGCCGTGAACCTCAACGTCCGGGGGCTCACCTCGCCCAACACCACGCGCGATCAGCAGGCCCGCCTGGAGGCCGACATCCGGCTCTCGACGCGGGTCGCGGACCTCAGCGCGCGCGGCGCCGACGGCGTCTCGTGGGACCGCTTCGACGTCGACACGGAGAACCTCCGCATCGAGCGCATCCGCTGGGCGCGCGAGCGCGGCCTGGAGGGGCGCGTCGCGGTGCGCCTCCTCGCGACGGACGACCCGCGCCAGCCCGTGACCGCGACGGTGACCGTGGAGGACTTCCGCGCGCGGCTGCCGGAGTCGATGCAGGCCTACGTGGCGCCGTCCGCCCGCGCGCGCATCCACGCGGTCATCCGCAACGAGAGCGGTCGGCTGCGCCTGCGCTCGTGCGCGATCGCCACGACCGCCGCGGCCACCCCCGACTGCTCGCCCGACGGGCCGATCCCGGACGCGCCCGGCGAGTCGGTGCTGGCCATCGCGTCGATGCCCTTCACCGGCACGCTGCCGCGCCTGGTGCCCGACCGCGCGGGCGCGGTCTTCGACCTGCTCGCGGCGGGGTACCCCCTCGAGACGCTCTCGCGCTTCGTGCCCGAGGACATCGCGACGAACCTCGGCGGCCAGCTCCAGGCGCGCATCCACTGGGACGGCCAGCACCCCAGGTCGCCGAGTGGCCAGGTCGCGCTCCGCTCGGGTCGGGCCACGCTGACCACGCTCGGCGAGCCCATGCGTGACCTCGACCTGCTCCTGGTCGCGCAGGACTCCACCGTGCGGATCGACCACATCGACTTCGACCTCGGCCGCGGGCGCCTGCACGCCGACGGCGCCGCGATGATCCACGACGACCACGTCGCGCTGGAGGTCCACGGCCGCACGCGCACGCTGCCCGCGGTGCTGTCGGGCTACACGTGGGCGTGGCTCGACGGGGGCGTGCAGTTCAACATGGATTTCCGCGGCGACGGGGCGCGCGGCAACATCCAGGTCGAGCAGTTGTCTGCCCTCGTGCAGGACCAGCCGTCGAACAACCTCCAGGCCCTCGACGCCGACCCGAGCATCTTCATCATCGGGCGCACCCGCCTCGCGCAGCCCGGCGACGGCAGCGACTACGCCATCGAGCTCGAGATCCACTCCGAGACGCCGGTGTGGGCGCGCCGCTCGGACTTCGCCATCGCGGTCCGCACCGACCTGCGCATCCGCCGCGACCAGACGGGCCTCGCCGTCGCGGGCACCGTCAGCCAGGCCAGCAACCAGTCCTGGTACTCGATCTTCGGCAAGCAGTTCGACCTCGACCGGGTGCGGGTCACCTTCGACGGCAACCTCGGGATGAACCCCGAGCTCGACATCGCCGCGCACCACGACTCCCCCTCCGCGGGGCGCATCACCGTGGCCGTCAGCGGCCGCCTCCAGCGGCCCGCCATCGTGCTCACGTCGGACAGCTTCCCCACCGCCAGCCAGGCGGAGATCCTCGCGATGATCGCCCTCGGTCGCCGCTCCCCCGCCGCGAGCTCGTCGGGCACCGACTTCGCGGGCCAATTCGCCCAGGCGATCGTCTCGCTCGTCTCGGGCATCGTCGCGAGCGGCATCTCCCGCGAGTTCGCGTTCCTCCCGACGATCATCGCCGAGCCCACCACCTCCGGCGGCGGCCGCTACGGCGCGGGCGTCAACCTCTCGCCCAGGCTCTACCTCCAGGCGACCTACTCCGCCGCGGGCAGCAGCTCGACCGCGCAGAGCGCCGGCACGGGCAGCCTCTCCGCAGAGTTCCGCCTGCTGCTGGAGTACGCCCTCAACGAGGCGATCACCTTCGCGGCGAGCGGCAGCAGCCGCGGGGCGGCCGCGGCGGATGTCTTCTGGTCACCGTGACGCGTAGGGCACGCCGGTCGCGTCGAGCGCGCGGCGCAGCCCCAGGACCAGCAGGAGGGTGCGGACGTTGTAGCCGTAGCGCAGCCCCTCCTCGGTGAAGACCGCCGCGCGGGTGTCTCCCTGATCGACGAAGACCGACGGGTGCACGCGGTCGTCGGATACGCCCTCGGAGGGCAGCGCCGCCAGCGCCGCGTGGTAGTCGATAAGTGGCAGGTGGCGGGCCGCGGCGAGCGCGCGGATGCGGCCGTTGATGGCCTGGGCCTCGGCGCGCGCGGCCTCGGCGCCGTGGTGCGACGGGATCGTGCTGAGCAGGGTGATCACGCCCCGGCGCTCGACGCGGTCGACGATGGCCGAGAGGTTGGTCGACAGCGCCGCCGCGCTCCCCCGCTCGGCGTCGTTGGTGCCGACCATCAGCACCGCGAAGGCGCCGCGCATCACCTGGAGTTCACGCTCCACCGGGCAGCGGTCGCCGCCCTCCAGAAGCTGGCTCGACTCCCACCCCGCCGTCGCCGCCGCGCTCGCGCGGGTGAACGCGTTCTCGTCTCGCCCCCGCGGGCCGCGCCGACGGAACCACGCGACCACCGGCTCGAGCTCCGTGAAGGCCCCGAGCTCGTACCAGCCGTGGCCGATGTCCTGCGCGAAGCTGCCGGACTCGGTAATGCTGTCGCCCAGCTTGCTGAAGACGTCGGGCCGCAGCCCGGCCGCCGCACCGCGCGCGAAGAGCTCGCGGACGTGGGCCAGCGTCGGGGCGTCGAGGGGCGGGACGAAGCGCTCCCAGTCCGCTGTCGCGCGCGGTGCCACGGGCGCCGCGACCGGCGTCGTCGGGGCAACCACCGGCGTCGCGTCGGCGACCGCCGCCGAGACCGCGTGGACCCGGGCGCGGTCGGGTGTCGGCTCGACCCGCGCCGGGCGATCACAGCCGGCGAGCGTCGCTGCGATCAGCCCCCCGACGGCCAGCTGCGCCCGCACGCTCAGCCGATCTCCTTGCCCGCAGCCTCGGCGATCTCTTCGGCCATGCGCTGGATGGTCGCCTCGTCGGGCCCCTCGATCATCACCCGCAGCTTCGGCTCGGTGCCCGACCAGCGCACCAGCACCCTCCCCTCGGCGCCGAGGGCCTTCTCTACGGTCCGCACGAGCGCGCGCGTCACGGGCATGTTCTCGAGCGGCCGCCGGGCCTTGAGCGTGGTGTTGACGAGCACCTGGGGCACGCGCTGCATGGCGCTCGCGGCGAGGCTGCTCAGCGGCTTCTCGGAGGTCACCATCGCGGCGGTGACCTGCATCGCGGCGATGAGCCCGTCGCCGGTCGTCGCGTGGTCGAGGAAGACGAGGTGCCCTGACTGCTCGCCGCCGAAGTTGTACCCGTTGGCGCGCATGGCCTCGACGACGTAGCGGTCGCCCACCGCGGTGCGCACGAGCGACACCTTGATGGCCGCGAGCGCGCGCTCGAGCCCGAGGTTGGACATCACCGTCGCGACCACGGTGTCGCGCGCCAGCACGCCCTGCTGCTGCATCCTACGCGCGCAGATCGACATGATCGCGTCGCCGTCGACCACCTGGCCCTTCTCATCGACGACGATGAGCCGGTCGGCGTCGCCGTCGAGCGCGATGCCGAGGTGGGCCTTGCGGCGCAGCACCTCCGCCGCGAGCGCCTCGGGGTGGAGCGCGCCGTACCGGTCGTTGATGTTGCGCCCGTTGGGCTTCACGCCGATGGCCGTGACGTCCGCGCCGAGCTCGGAGAACACCAGCGGCGCCACGCGGTAGGCCGCGCCGTGGGCGCCGTCGACCACCACCCGCAGCCCGTCGAGCCGCAGCGCGCGCGGGAACGTGCTCTTGACGAAGGTGACGTAGCGTCCGCGCGAGTCTTCGATCTTCTCGGCGCGCCCGACGCCGAGCTCGGTGCGGCGGCCGTGCATGAGCCGCGGGTCTTCCATGAGCGCCTCGATCTCCGCCTCCGCGGAGTCGGGCAGCTTGAAGCCGTCCGAGCCGAACAGCTTGATGCCGTTGTCCATGTACGGGTTGTGCGAGGCCGAGATGACCACCCCCGCGTCGGCCCGCATCGACTGGACGATGTACGCGATCGCCGGCGTGGGCAGCGGTCCCGTGAGCATGACCCGCCCGCCCTGCGCGCAGACGCCTGCGGCGAGGGCGGTCTCGAGCATGTAGCCCGAGAGCCGGGTGTCCTTGCCGATGACGATGCGGGCGGCCCTCCCCCCCCGGGACGACCACCAGGTCACCGCCGCGCCGACGCGCAGCGCGACCTCCGGGGTCATCGGGTACTCGTTGGCGACGCCGCGGATGCCGTCGGTGCCGAAGAGCTTGCGGGTCGGGGTTGGGAGGGACGCGCCTGCGATGCTGGTGACCTTGCCATCGCGCGCACCTTACCGCAGGAGCGCCCCCCGGGGGACCAGCGCGGGACCTACGGCGCGCGCACCGGCACCAGCAGCACCTCGGCGGGTTCGACCGCGGCGGTCAGCCCGTCGCGCAGCGTCAGGACGTGCACCCGCGCCTCCGTCACCCCGCGACCCGCCGCCGCCTCCGGCGCCTCTGCCACCGGGACGATCTGCGCGGGCATCAGCTCGGCGAGCAGCGCGGGGTCCCCCGTCACCACCACGGCCACCACCGGGGGACGCGGCTCCAGGCGGAGGCCCCGCGGCGCGACGGCGCGTACGGTCACCGGCAGGCGCTCGAAGCGCCGCTCTCCCACCAGCGGCGCGACGTCGAAGGTGACCCGCACCTGCGCCGCCCCGTACTCGATGCCGTTGCGCGGCGCCTCAAGGGCGACCCGCCGCTCGTAGCGCCCCGGCGACAGCCCCGACGCGTCGACCGCGACGGTGTGCACGAACTCCTGCGCCTCGAGCGCCTCCGAGGGGCCGCGCGCCCGCACCTGCGCAGGCTCGACGGTCACCGCCCCGAGGCGGGTGCGCGGCGCGGTGCTGCCCACGACGCTGGCCCGCACGGCGAGCGGACGGGTGACCAGCGCGTCCCAGCGGAGGTCGAGGCTCGCCGGGCTGAAGCCCACGAAGTCGACCCCCGCGGGGAGGTTGATGAGCGCGCGGTCGAGGTCTACGCGCCGACGGCGCCCGTCGCGCAGGTCGAGCTGCACGGGGCCCATCTCGTCGCCCCGCAGCGGCGCCACCACCGAGGGTGTGCCGCGCACCGTGAGCCGCACGCGCTCGGGCAGCGGGGTGAGCAGCACCGCGTTGCCCGCGTAGGCCGCCGGGAGCACCGCCGTGATGGGGACGTCCACGCTCCGCTGCACCGCCCCGGCGCCGCGGAAGACCATGAACAACGTCACGGAGATCACCAGCGACGCGAGCTTGTAGGCGAAGTTCTCCACCACCAGGTCGCGCGCGGAGGCGAGGCGCGAGGCGAGGCTCACCGATCGTCTCCGCTCGCCCGGGGGGCGGCCTCGGGCGCGTCCTTCGGCACGGGTCGCACGCCGGATCGCGGCGGCGTCGGCGGACGCAGCGACTTGCGACCCTCCCGGGCGGGCTGCACCGCCTCGCGCAGCAAGGCCGCGGCCTGGCGCTTGGAGTACAGCACGCCGTACAGTGCCTGCCGGGCGGTCTGCGCGTCGAGGCCGCGGACGATGTTGCCGTTGAAGCAGAGGGAGATCTCGCCGCGCTCCTCGCTCACGACCACCACCGCGGCGTCGGTCTCCTCGGAGATGCCGAGCGCCGCGCGGTGCCGGGTGCCGAGCTGCCGGTCGAGACCCCCATTGCCGGTGAGCGGGAGCACCGCGCCGGCGGCGGCGACGCGGCCGTTGCGGATGATCACCGCCCCGTCGTGGAGGGGGTTGTCCTGGCTCGGCAGGAACACCGTGAACAGCAGAGCGGTGGAGAGCTCGGCGTCGATGATGGTGCACTGCGAGACGAAGTCGTCGACGCTCGCGTCGCGCTCGAACACGAAGAGCGCCCCGATGCGCCGCTGCGCGAGCCCCTCGGCGGCGGCGATGACCTCCTCGACGGCGGGCGCGTCGACCGGCTTCCGCCAGCGCAGAAAGAACGGCCGATCGCCCACGCGCATCAGCGCCCGCCGGATGTCGGCCTGGAAGATCACCACCATGAACACCAGGAACGAGGTCAGCGACCGGTCGAGGAGCGTGAAGGTCGTGATGAGCTCCAGTCGCTGGGAGATCGCGTAAACCACCGCGATGAGCAGGAGACCCTGCCCCACCTGGGCTGCGCGCGTGCCGCGCACCAGCAGCAGGATGCGGTAGATGGCGTAGGCCACCACGGTGATGTCGACGCCGTCGCGCAGCAGCTCGAGCGGCGCGCGCCGGAGGATCACCCGCAGCCACTCAGCGTGCATGGCCGCCCCTCGCGCCGCGCAGCGCGAGCGCATGCGCGACCCTCGCCGCCTGGCGCATCGCCGAAACATCATGCACCCGCAGCACCTCGGCGCCCTGGAGCACCGCGGCGGTGCCGGCCGCGGCGGTGCCCCCGAGCCGGGCAACGGCGCCGGC
>CAIOSS010000569.1 GCA_903860995.1 uncultured delta proteobacterium
CGCGCTGCTGGGCGTAGCCGAAGATCAGCACCAGCGCGGGGATGACCAGCACGCCGCCGCCGATGCCGAGCAGCCCGCTGGTCACGCCGATGAAACAGCCCGCCAGGAGGAGCTTGAGTGCCGTCGCCAATGCCATGGTGGATCATTCCCTCTCGCCGAGACGTTCGCGGGCGATCGTAATAGCGTCGGCGCCGCCCATGCGAACCCTGAAGAAGATCCTCCGCGGCGTCGGTGCGCTGGCGGCGCTGCTGCTGGCGGTGGCGCTCGGCGGGTGGGCGTACCTCCGGCACCCGATGCCCGCGACCGCGCCGGGCGACGCCGACGCCCTCGCGCGCCGGATGGTCGCCGCGGTCGACGCCGCCGCGTGGGAGCGCACCGGCGCCGTGCGCTGGAGCTTCTTCAACGGCGACCGACACCTCTGGGACCGCGCCCGCGGCTTCGAGCGCTTCGAGCACGGCGACGAGCGCGTGCTGCTCCACCTGTCCACCCGCCGAGGCCTCGCCTGGCGCGGCGGCCGCCCCCTCTCCGGCGCCGCGCTCGACGCCGCGCTCGACACCGCCTGGCGCCGGTGGATCAACGACTCGTTCTGGCTCAACCCCGTGGTGAAGGCCTTCGACGAGGGCGTCGCGCGCTCGGTGGTGCGCGAGGGCGGGCGTGACGCGCTGCTGCTGCGCTACCGCTCCGGCGGCGTGACCCCGGGCGACAGCTACCTCTGGCTGCTGGACGTCAATGGCCGACCGCGGGCGTGGCGGATGTGGGTCTCGGTGCTGCCCATCGGGGGCCTGGAGGCGAGCTGGGAGGGCTGGACGCGCCTCGCCACCGGCGCCCTCGTCGCGACGGTGCACCAGATGGGACCCAAGCGCCTGGAGATCCGCGACGTGGCGGGGGCCGAGACGCTCGCCGCGCTGACGCCGGGCGCCGACCCCTTCGCGGCGCTCGCGCGCTGAGGGTCGACGGTACAACCTCGCCGCGCGTCAGCGGGCGAACCACCACGCCAGCCACTCGACGCCGAGGCGCTGACCCACCGTGGGGTTGGGGATGGGCGGCGCGCTCCGGAGCTGCACCGCGGGGATGAGCCCGAACACGTTGCGCAGCCGCTGCTGCGTGCCCTCGTCGAGCGCGCCCGCGAACTCCAGCCGACCGCTGTGCGCGGTGGGGCGCGCGCGGATGGTCACGTCCCGGGCGCGGGCCCGGCCGAGGATGTCGCGCACGTCGGCCACGAAGCGCGGGGGGACGCGGCCGCGCACGACGAGCACGCGGCCGCCCCGCACGGAGAGGCAGAACAGGTCTTCGTGGAGGGAGAACCACCAGAGGATGACGGCGGCGCCGACGACGGCCACGAGCAACCACGGCATGGTCGCCGTTGTAGCCCATCGCCGCGGCAGCGGAGGAGAGGAGAGGAGAGGAGAGGAGAGCGGGTGGTGCTAGGCCTGCGCGACGGGCTGGCTGCGGTCGGTCGTGGGCAGCGGGTCCTTGTCGAACATCGCGCGGGTGGCGAGGCGCTCGACGAGGGGACCGTAGTGCTCCTTTGCGCGGCCGCGCACCAGCTCGGTGAGCAGCTCGGCGTCGGCCCGCACCTGGGCGCGGAAATCCTCCGAGCGCACGCTCTCCGCCGCCTTGCGGGCGGCGACCGGCACCGTCGCGGCGACCTTGCGCGCGGCCGCCACTGCGCCCTTCAGCGAGCCCAGCGCGCGCTGCGCCCTGCTCTGCGTGATGTACGGCGCCACCTCGTAGACGAGGTCGGCGGTCGAGCCGTTGACCCGGTGCGGGGCCTTGTGCAGCGACGTGGCGTACTTCGGGTTCTTCGCGAGGAAGTCGCGCACCTGCTCCTCGGTGACGCCGCAGGCGACGAGGGTCTTGCGGTACTCGTCCTCGGCCGCGAGCCGGGCCTTGAACATGTACATCTGCACGCGCGAGTAGAAGTTGGTGGCGCCGTCGCCGCTGGTCTCCACCGCGCAGAAGATGGTCCCCGGGAAGCGCGACGTGATGAGCGACTGCACCCCGTCGGAGACGCCCGACGAGGGCATGCACCCGAAGGGCTTCACGCTCAGGGTCATGTGGGCCTTCTGACCCACCACGTTCACGATCAGCTTGCCGACCTCCATGTGCCCTTCGCCGCCGCGCAGGTCGTTGGAGTAGAAGCCCGAGGCCACCTCGGCGACGTGGTCCATGTCCGGGAGGGTGTAGCCGTTGAGGCCGAGCGGGCGCGCGAAGCACTGGAAGCCCACGCGCAGGCCCACCTCGGCGAGGCGCATGGTGGCGAGGCGCTTGGAGACGCCGAAGCCCTCGAAGCCGGTGAGCCCGTACTGGCCGCCGTCGGCCTCGCGGAGGTCGCGGCGCTCGCGGGTGTCCCGGGCCACCTCCCAGATGTTGTAGAGCAGCCACGACGTGGTGAGCTGGATGTCGTCCTCGGCGCCCTCCGTCTCCAGGAACTTCTGGAGGTGGTAG
>CAIOSS010000570.1 GCA_903860995.1 uncultured delta proteobacterium
CGTAGACGATCCCCTCGGCGATCGACTTCTCGCCGCTGAGCATCACGGTGTTCGTGAGCTTGGCGACCAGGCGATCCTTGTACTTGGGATCGGGGACGTTCTTGCGCTTCGAGACTTCTCCACGACGAGGCATCGATCAACCCTTCTTCCGCTTGACGCCGTACTTCGAGCGCCCCTGCGAGCGCTCCTTCTTGTTCGTGTTGCTCGGACCGATCGCCCCGACCGCGTCGAGCGTGCCGCGGACGATGTGGTACCGAACGCCCGGGAGGTCCTTCACGCGGCCGCCGCGGATGAGGACCACCGAGTGCTCCTGGAGGTTGTGCCCCTCGCCCGGGATGTACGCGGTGACTTCCATGCCGTTGGTGAGCCGCACGCGGGCCACCTTGCGGAGCGCCGAGTTCGGCTTCTTCGGGGTCGTCGTGTACACGCGAACGCACACGCCACGCTTCTGGGGGCAGTCGCGAAGTGCCGGCGAAGCCGTCTTCCACTGGTTCGGATTGCGGCCCTTCCGCACGAGCTGATTGATCGTAGGCATCGTTGAGTGACTCTTCGCTTCGCTGGAGTTCTGAGGGTCTCCGCCGTCCATGCACGGGGGACCTGTCGCGAGGGGCGGCGTTATGACCGACTCACCCGAAGAGTGTCAAGGCCCCTCCCCGATCCCTTGACTCCGCGGTGAGAGCTCCCGGCGCCGCGGGGTCATAGTTCGTGCTTGCGCATCAGCCGGTAGACGTAGCTGCGATCGAGCCCGGAGGCCTGGGCGATCGCGCTGGTGTCGCGCTTGTGCCGCTCCATCATCGAGCGGAGGTAGGCCCGCTCGAGGTGGTCGAGCCACCGGTCGCGGAGGAGCTTGAAGGGCTCGTCGGCGTTGACCCCCGGGAGCGCCCCCTCGACGGGCGGCCCGCTCGCGCCCTTCTCCTCGCGCTTCGCCCCGGCGAGGTGCAGCGCGCCGCGCGCCCCGAGGGCCAGCGCGCGCTCGACGAAGTTGCGCAACTCGCGGACGTTGCCCGCCCACGGGCGCTGCCGCATCTCGCGCAGCAGGTCGGGCGTGATCGCGCCCTGCGCCCCGGGCGGCAGCAACTTCTCCACGAGGAGTGGGATGTCGTCGAGGCGGTCGCGCAGCGGCGGCACCGTGATGGGTACCACCGAGAGCCGGAAGTAGAGGTCTTCGCGGAAGGTTCCGACGTTGACCATGCTCGCGAGGTCCCGGTGCGTCGCCGCGATGAAGCGCACGTTGACCGTGCGGTACTGCGTCTCGCCTACGCGCCGCACCATGCGCCCCTCGAGCGCGCGCAGCAGCTTGGGCTGCATCGACATCGGCATCTCGCCGATTTCGTCGAGGAAGACCGTGCCCCCGTCGGCGGACTCGATGGCCCCCGCGCGGGCGCCCACGGAGCCCGTGTACGCGCCCTTCGCGTGGCCGAAGAGCTCGGCCTCGAGGAGGCTCTCGGCGAGCGCGCCGCAGTCGACCACGACGAAGGGCTTCTCGACGCGCGGCGAGGCGTCGTGGATGGCCTTCGCGACGAGCTCCTTGCCCGTGCCCGTCTCGCCGAGCACGAGCACCGTCGAGTCGAGCAGCGCCACCCGGTACAGCTGCGCGAACAGCTCGCGCATCGGCGAGCTGCGCCCCCACAGCGGGCCGAAGCGCTCGAAGGGCCAGAGATCGAGCTCCGCGGCGTTCTGGTTGTAGAAGAGCCAGAGGTCGGTGCCGCCGAGGTGTACGCAGCCGCCGTCGGGCACCTGGGCCTCGCGCACCCGCACGCCGTTGACGAAGGTGCCGTTGCGGCTGCCGAGGTCGCGGACCCACGCACCGTCCGTGGTGACCTCGAGCGATGCGTGCAGCCGCGACACCTCGCCGTCGCGCACGATGATGTCGCAGTCGTCGGCCGAGCCGATCATCCGGCGCCCCCGCACCAGGTAGCTGTGGGAGCTTGCGGAGTCGACCCAGCGGAGCTGCGGCTCGTGCAGCAGCATGCTGCGCGCGAAGCCGAAGTCCCCGATGTTTACCAGCGTGTGCTCGTCATTCATGAACGGCCGGGAGTGTAACCCGGTCGACCCCCGGGGGAACGGCTTTCGACGGTCGTCCAATGGCTGGGACTCGTGTCCGAAGGCCCGCCCTGCGGGCCGATGGCGTGGCACGGCGCCCCGTCGGAGCGGTCGAGGCGGGGGGAGCGTTGGACGCGCGTCCACGGACGGCGGACCACCGGCAGCGGGGCGCGGGCTATGGATTTCGCGCGAATGCCCGCGGTGGCCGCGAACGCCCGGGGGGCCCTTGCGCGGGTGGCACGAGTGGTGCCCAAGTCCGGCCCGTCGGGGTCACCCACTGTGGGCACGGCGGCCAACGACAGAACCTCATTTCGACCCACCATCGAGGATCACCATGGCCGACACCGTACATTGTTATCTCAAGGCGAACGGCGCCTAGATCAAGGGCGACAGCACGCAGACGAGCCTTGGCCGCGAGGGTTCGATCGAGTGCGTCTACTACGAGCAGGCCGTGAAGACCGCTCGCGAGGCGGGCTCGGGCATGGCGACCGGTCGCCGGCAGTATGAGCCGCTGCTCATCCGCAAGCGCATCGACAAGTCCTCGCCGCTCCTCTGCAAGGCCCTCGCGGAGAATCAGGTCATCGAGGCGACCTTCAAGTTCTTCCGCCCGAACCCCACGGGCGACGGCACCACCGAGCAGTTCTACTCCGTGGCCTTCAAGCAGGGCCGCATCTCCTCGCAGAAGCAGATCGTGCCGGACACCATGGTCCCCGCGACCTCGACCGACCCGGCCCTCGAGGAGATCACCTTCGTGTTCCACACGATCTCCTGGACGTACACCAACGGCGGCATCACGCACGAGGACACCTGGGATCAGAACCGCTGATCGCGGCCTGAACAACCCGTAGGTCCGCTCCCCGCATCGGCCCCGAGTGACGAACGCCCCAACCGGCGCCGTCTTCGGGGCCGTCGGCTATTTCTCGATCGCACCGCCAGATCGTCTCCCTCGACACCAAAGGGCTCGTTGCCCGCCCCGATCGCACCATGCGACCTTGCGCGCTGCGCGGTGTTCACCGCGCGGGAGGAGCGACCCGTGGCGATCCCATGTGAGAGCAGCATCACCCACGTCCAGGTGTTCGCGCGGGGGGCCCGCGTCACCCGACGGGTCGTACCCGGGGCGGCGCCCGCCGAGGGAGAGGTCACGTTGGTGCTCGACGGGCTCCCGGTCCTCGCGGCGCCGGGATCGTTCCGGGTGAGCCTCCCCGCGGACGCGCCGGGGCGCGCGCTGGTGCTCGTCCGCTCGTCGCTGGTCGTGCCCGCGACGGGCTCTGCCCTCGGCCGATCGCTGGAGGCCGTGCGCGAGATCGAGCGGAAGATTCGTCGGATCGACCGGCACGCGGGCGTCACCCAGCGACGCCGCGACGCCGTCGCCGACACGCGGCTCGACCCCGGGCACCGCGCGCGCCGGGCGCCCGACCATCCGCGCTCGGTGGTGCCGAGGACGCGCGAGACCCTCGCCGCGCACGCCATGCTCGGTGCCCTCGCGACCGACCTCGACGCGCGCCTCGACGCCCTCCACCGCGAGCGCCACGACCTCGCGCGAGCCCTCGAACGGGCGCGCACGCAGGCCTCGCAGGCCCGGAGCTCGGAGCTCGTCGGCGCCGCCCACCCGACGCGGCGCGTGCTGATCACGGTGCGCGGCGACGGGCCCCTCCCCCACCTCGAGCTCACCTACGCGGTCGACGCCGCGCGCTGGTGGCCCGTGTACACGCTCCGCATCCGCGACCACGCGCGCGCCGCGACGTGGATCAGCGAGGCCCTCGTCGCGCAGCGCTCGGGCGAGGACTGGCGCGACGCACGGCTCGAGCTGTCCACCGCGAACATGCTCTTCGACGCCCGCCTGCCGACGCTCCCTTCGCTGCGCTTCGGGCGCGCGCAGCCCCCCTTGAAGCGGTCGTTTCGTCCGCCGCCCGCCGGGGTCGACGCGATGTTCGGCGGCTTCGACCGCGCCTTCGGAGCGCTCCCCGCGCCACCGCCGACGCCTCCGCCGATGATGCCGGCCTGGGCGCTCGACGAGCTCGGCGCCGAGGCCGCGGCGGAGCTCGACCTCGACGACGAGCGCTTCGAAGACGCGACCCGCGGCGCCGTGGAAGGAGCGGGCGGAGCCGATCACGGCGCGCTGATCCGATCGCGCATGGCGGCGCCGGCCGCTGCCATGGCGCCGGGCATGGTGCCTCCCCCGCAGTCCATGCGCTCCGCCGTGCCGGCCCCGAAGAGCGCGGGGCTGTTCGCGAGCGCGAGGGCGTTCGGGATGGGCGGCGGCCCCCTCGCCGACGAGGCCCAGAGCCCGCCCGAGCCGATCTTCGAGCCCTCGGACGCGTGGCTCGACTACGACGGGCTCACCATGGGCGCGCCCGACGGCCCGCGGCGGGGGCGCCTCGGGCGCGACGGGGGCGACGCCTGGAAGGCGCAGCGCGACGCGGCGGTGCGGGCGCTGGAGGCGTCTCCAGCGGGCGTGTACGACCCGATGGTCTCGCGCGGGATGTTCGACTACCGGTACCGGGCCGAAGGGCTCGTGGAGGTGCCCTCCGACGGGCTCACGCACCGGGTTCCGCTCGGCGCGGGCGACGCCACGCCGACGGTGCGGTGGCGGGTCATCGCGTGCGAGAGCGCGGACGTCTTCCGCGAGGTGGAGCTGCGCAATCCCTTCGACGCCCCGCTGCTGGCGGGCCCCGTGGACGTCTACGTCGACGGCGGCCTGCTGGTGGTCGCGTCGATCCAGCACATCGACCGCGGGGGCACCCTGCGGGTGGGGATGGGCGTCGACGAGCGGCTGCGGGCCGCCCGCAACGTGCGCGCGAAGGAGGACACCGCGGGCCTGCTCGGCGGCGACACGGTGATCGATCACACGGTGTCGATCGAGCTCTCCTCGGCGCTCGGGTCGCCCGCGCTGGTCGAGCTCATCGACCGGCTGCCCGTCACCGACGAGAAGCACGTCGAGGTCACCCCGAAGGGCGCCCACCCGGAGCCCGAGCGCTTCACCCAGGCCGAGCGCGGCGCCGCGGTGCGCGGGGGCCTGCGCTGGGAGGTGATCGTGCCGGCGGGCGGCCGCAGCACCGTCGAGTTCAGCTACCGGCTGACCATTCCGTCCAAGAACGAGATCGTGGGAGGCAACCGCCGTGGGTGATCCAGTGTCGAGCGAGGCGGTGCGGGTGACGCTCTTCGAAGACCGCGCGGAGGTGGTGCGGCGCGCGACCTGCGCGGTGCCCGCGGGCGTCTCGTGGGTGGCGGTGGCGGGCGTGACCCCGGCCCTCGACGACCCCAGCCTCGTGGCGGGCGTCGTCGGGGAGGGCGCGCGGGTGATCGCGACCCGCGTCGTGCGGGCGATCGTGCCGGTGTCGGCGGCGGGCGACGACGAGCGCGACGCGGCCGAGCGCGACGCCACCGAGGCGGACGCGCGGCGGACGGCGGCGGACCGCGGCGAGCACC
>CAIOSS010000571.1 GCA_903860995.1 uncultured delta proteobacterium
AGGTCGACGTGCTGGAGGGCGAGGTGACCTGGGCCCGGCGCGACCGGCAGGGGGTGGTGCGCACGGGCGAGCACGGCGCGCTGCGCGGCGAGCAGGCGAGCGTCGGGCCGCGGCGGCTCTTCAGCGACTGGACCGGCGGGCTCGCGGACTCGGCGGCGCGGGGCGTATCGACCACCGGTGCGACGGAGCTCGGGGCGGTGTCCGCGCGGCGGCCCGACGACGTGGGGAGGCCCCGGTGGCCGCTCGTGCTCCAGCGGGTCGAGGCGCGCGTGTCGGTGGTGGGCGACCTCGCGGTGACCGAGCTGGAGCAGACCTTCTTCAACCCCTCGGCGGACGTCGTCGAGGGGCTCTACACCCTCACCGTGCCGCGCGGCGCGGTGCTCCAGCGCTTCGCGGTCGAGCGGCGTGGCAACCTGGTCGACGCCACGGTGCAGGAGCGCGCGAGCGCGGCGGCGCAGTACCAGGCCCAGGTGTACGCGGGCAGCCCCTTCGACCCCGCGCTGCTGGAGTGGGACGCGCCCGGCCGCTACCACGCCCGGCTCTTCCCCGTCGCGGCGGGCAGCGCGCGGCGCATCCTCGTGACGTACACCCAGTGGCTCAACCCCACGCAGGACGGCCGGCGCAGCTACCGCCTCCCGCTGTCGGGCATCGGCGCGTCGGTGGGCGAGCTGCGCGCCGAGGTCGACCTGTCGCGCACCGCCATCCGCGAGGTGCGCGCCACCTCCGGCACCGTCGTCGACGGGACCTCCCTCACCTTCCGGCGCAGCGACGTGACCCCCACCGCGGACTTCGTGCTCGACCTCCTCGGTGCGCCCGCGGCGGAGGGAAGCGTGCTGCGCTCCCCGGGCGACACCGAGGGCAACGATCGCGGGGCCTACGTCCGCGTCGCGCTGCAGGCGCCCGACCGCGGCGCGCGCTCGGCCCACGACGACGGCGTCGACGTGGTGGTGGTGGCCGACCACTCGGCGGCGACCGGCGCCGAGGCCGCGGCGCTGCAGGTGGCCTTCGTCGACGCGCTCACCTCGTCGCTCACCCCGCGCGACCGCGTGCTGGTGCTCGCCGGGGACGTCGGCGTGCGCCCCCAGGGCAAGGCCAACGCGCGCCTCGACGCGGCCAGCGGCGACGCCCGCACCGCCGCCCTCGACGCCCTCTCCCGCGACCGGCTCGGGGGCGCGACGGACCTCCTTGCGATGGTCGAGGCCGCCCACGCGGCGCTCGACCCCGAGCGCAACGGCGCGATCGTGTACCTGGGCGACGGCCGGGGGACCGTCGGCGAGCGGGAGCTCTCCGAGCTGCGCACCCGCCTCGGTCGGATGCAGCCGCGGCCGCGCTTCTACGCCGTGGCGATGGGGGAGGGCCCGCGGCTCGATCTGCTCGCGGGCATCGCGGCGCCGTCGGGCCTCGCGGCGCGGGTGGTCGACCGGGGGGAGGTGGCGCGCACCGCCATGACGCTGCTCTCCCACATGGCGCGGCCGCTGGTGCGGGGCTTCCGCGCCGAGCTCGGCCCCGAGGTCGAGCGGGTGTACCCCACCGAGCCGGTCGACCTGCCGGCGGGCGAGGCCCTGGAGGTGCTGGGCCGCGTGGTGGGCCGGTCGCCCGAGCGGGTGACCGTGCGCGCGCGGTGGCACGGCGCCGAGCGCACGAGCGCCGTCACGCTGTCCGGCCTGGTGATCCCCGACCGCGGCGACCTGCGGGCCCGGTGGGCCAGCGCGAGGCTCGAGCACCTCCTCGCGCGCGACGAGCCCCGGGCGGCGATCGTCGAGCTCGGCACCCGCTACGGACTCATCACGCCCTTCACCTCGCTCTTCGTACCCGGGGAGGACGCGTACGCCGCGCCCCCGCCGGTCAGCGACGTGCGGGACTTCTCGGTCTTCGACATGCTCCCGCTGGTCGGCTGCTCGCGTAGCCAGGACGCGCCGCCGCAGGTGCGGGCCGCGTCCCTGGAGGCCCCCCCGCCGCCCCAGAGCGCGCCCGCCATGCCTTCGACGGTGGCCGTGGCGACGCCCACCACCGGCGCGACCCACGCCGCGCCCGGTGGACAGCCCGCGGACATCGACCGCTCACGCGCCGCGCCCTCGAGGGCGCAGCGGCCCACCGCGGCGGCCGCGGCCGAGCGAGGAATGGACGATGCCCTCGGCAACCAGGTCGGCGCGATGGGCGGCGGAGGCTTCGCCGCACCGGCGCCGGTCGCGCCCCCCGCGGTGGCCGCGGCGCCGACGCCCG
>CAIOSS010000572.1 GCA_903860995.1 uncultured delta proteobacterium
CAGCGGGCGCCAGGGGTCGGCGGCGAGCGCGGGGGAGCCGAGGGTGACGTCGGCGAGGTGGGTGTCGCGGGGGGTGCCGTCGATGCGGTCGAGCGGGAGGCGCAGCCCCACGGGGCTGTCGCCGGGGATGAGATGCAGCGCGCCGCGACGGAAGGACCACGGCGCGGTGGCCCATGCGTCGCCCTCGCGGGTGAGCGGGAGCACGAAGCCGACGGGCGAGCCGAGGCCGTGGCCCAGCGCGCGGGCGAGGGTGCGCCGGGCCTCCGGGTCGCGCAGGTCGGCGGCGAGGGGGTCGATGTCGGTGGGGAGGTCCTGCTCGCGGGCGACGAAGTGCCACGGGTCTTCGTAGGCGGGCATCCACGCGTCGGCGACCCCGAGGGCCGTCGAGAGGGCCGCCGCGAAGCGCCGCGCCTCGTCGGCCGCCAGGGGCTTGCGGGCCGCGTCGTCGTCCAGGTCGAGCCAGCGCGGGTCGCGCCAGAGCGGCACCCCGTCGTCGCGCCAGCTCAGCTGCATCACCCACCGCGGCAGGCTCTCGCCCGGGTACTGCTTCCCCATCCGGTGCATCACGATGCCGCCGCGCGCGATGCGGGGCGCGAGCTCGCGGGTGAGCCGCAGCGCCTGCGACCACTTGCTGGGGCCGAGGGCTTCGAGGTTCCACTCGGGCTCGTGCGGGTGCTCGCGCGACGTCCAGGTGGGCTCGCCGCCCATGGTCAGCGCGAGGCCGTCGTCCGCGAGGCGCCGGTCGACGTGGTCGCCCGCCGCGCGCAGCGCCGCCCACTGCGCGTCGGTGTACGGCCGCCGGGGCGACGCCTCGTGGCCCAGGCGCGTGACCTCCATGGTCACCTCGAAGGCCTCCGCGGGCTCGCTCGAGGTGCCGTCGATGGGCGCCGCGAGCTCGGGGTTGACCGTGCACGCCAGCGGCAGGTGGCCTTCGCCGCAGAGCAGCCCGCTGGTGCCGTCGAGGCCGATCCACCCGGCGCCGGGCACGAAGACCTCGGCCCACGCGTGCAGGTCGACCACGTCGCGCTCGACGCCCCTCGCCTGGTCGGGCAGCTCGCCCTCGTCGGCGAGCTGCACCAGGTAGCCGCTCACGAAGCGCGCCGCGAAGCCCTGCGCCCGCAGCGCGTCGACGAGCAGCAGGGCCGAGTCGCGGCAGCTCCCGGAGCCCTTCGCGAGGGTCTCGTCGCTGCTCTGGATGCCGGGCTCGGCGCGCAGGATGTAGCGCACCTCGCGGGCGACGCGGGCGTTGAGGGCGACGAGGTGGTCGGTGACGTAACCGTCCGCGGGGGAGCGCTCCAGCCAGGCCGCGAGCCGCGCCGAGGGGAGCGCCCGCGACAGGAAGGGCGCGAGCTCTTCGGTGAGCCCGTCGGGGTAGTCGAAGGGCACGCGCTGGCAGCGGTCGTCGACGAAGAAGTCGAAGGGGTTGACCGGGCGGATGTCCACGGCGCACTCGACGCGCAGGGCGAGCTCGCGGGTGAGGGCGTCGGCCGGGAAGGTGAGCCGCGCGACGCGGTTGCCCCAGGGGTCGTGCTGCCAGCGCACCTCGGCCTCGGGCTCGATGGCGAGGTTGTACGCGAGCACGGCGGCGCGGGCGTGACCCGCGGGGCGGAGCCGCACGACCTGCGGGCCGAGCGCCGTGGGGCGGGGGTATCGGTAGCGGGTCTCGTGGCGGATGCGTACGCGCATGGTGGTGTTCGCTGGGCCTCTCGCCACGACACATACAGCGGCCGCCGCGCCGCGGGTGTGACCGTTTGGGAAGGAGCGACCTCACCCCGCGCTGCCGCGCCGTCCCTCTCCATGAATGGAGAGGGACTCCCCGAGACCTGACGGTCGAGCGCGGGGCTGCAGGCGTCGGAGTCCCTCTCCATTCATGGAGAGG
>CAIOSS010000573.1 GCA_903860995.1 uncultured delta proteobacterium
GGTGCTCGCCCCATCCGCGCCGCCGGGCGTCCAAGCGCCCGCGCTTCCGCCCGCGCCCGCGCCTGCTGCCACTCCGCTACCCCGCTCGCCTGCGATCGCGCCGCCGCCGACGGCGCCGCCGCGCTCGGAGCCCGAGGCGCCATTCACGTTCTGATCGTCCTTCGCTGCCAACGACCATCCCCTCCGCAAGGAACTCCCGATGTCGGTCCACCCAATCCGTTCTGCGGCGCTCTCCGCCTGCGTCGTCTCGCTCCTGACCCCTGCAGTCGGCGCCTCGCCGTGGACCCTCCCGCGCGGCACCGTCGTCTTCCAGGGGACCTTCCAGTACCAGACCGCGAGTCGGGAGTTCTTCGAGCAGGGGCCTTCGCGCAACTTCCCCCTCGCTGGGCGCTACGTCGGCAACGCCTTCACCCTCGGCCTACGCGCGGGCATCACCGACCGCCTCGAGCTCGACATCTCGCTGCCCATCCGCACGGTGTCGTACACCTCCGACCCGGTGCTCCTGGCCGAGCCCGCCGCGGGGTCGATGCAGTCCGCCGGGGACTTCTATCGCCGCAACATCATCAACCTTTCGCGCACCGCGACGGGCATCGGCGACCTGTACCTCTCCGCCCGCTACCGCATCGCGCTCCGACCCTTCGCGTTCGCCTTCGGCCTGCGCGTGAAGGCCCCGACGGGCTACGTCGGCCCCAGCGGCACCTTCGGCGACCGCCCGCGGTCGGCCTCGGAGTTCGCGATGTCCCCCGAGCGCTACGCCTCCCCCGAGAACGTCCGCGACGACGTCACCCTCGGCGACGGCCAGCTCGACCTCATGCCCGAGCTCCTCCTCGGCTACGCCTTCCGAACGCGCACCTTCCTCCGCGCCGACCTCGGCTTCAACGGCCGCTTCGGCGGCGCCGGCCAGCAGGTCGTCGGCGCCCTGCGCGCGGGACAGTCCGTCGGCTCCTCGGTGGTGTTCTACGCCTGGGCGCAGGCGTACCTCAGCGTCACCGACGGCCGGGTCATCGGCGTCTCCGTCGCCGCGCAGGACCCCGACCTCCCCGCGTCGGAGTACCTCGGCACGCGCAACCTCCTGCTGCGCGATCTGCGCCTCGAGCGCGACCTCGTCGAAGTCGGCGTCGGCGCCATCGTCCGCATCAACCGCGACGTCGAGCTCAACCTCGGGTACTCGCGCGGCCTCTGGGGCCGCAACGTCGCGCTCACCGACAGCCTCTTCGCCAGCATCGGGGTGCGCGCGCAGGTGCCCGGCCTCCAGTAGCCCGTACGCCCTCCGCGGGGACGTCGCTCAGCCCGTGCGAGACCACACCAGCAGGCCCCGGGCGAGGTGGTCGCGCACGAAGCCCAGCACCTGCTCGCGCACGTTGTCGGCCGTCGTGCCGCACAGCTCGGCGTACACCCGCACGCCGTCGCGCACCGTCGCCTGGGTGCTGATCGCCTCCAGCAGCGCCCAGCTCGCCTCGCTGAGCTCCCGGCTCCCGGCGACCCCGCGCTCGGAGCGCACCCGCCACGTCGGCTCGACGCCGCGGTCGGGCGTCGCGCGCTCCTCGGTGAAGGCGAGCCCCGCGGCGGTGCGCACCGTGGCCGCCAGCAGGTCGGTCGGCTCGCGGGAGGCGAGGTCGATGGCGTCGCACCACGCGTCGATGGCCTCACCGTCGAGGGCGCCGATGGAGCGCACCGGCAGGCTGATGGTGAAGCGCCCGCCCGGCGGCAGGAGCAGCACCAGCGCGTGGGAGAACTCCGTCACCCCGAGGGCGCGGAGGTGCTGCCGGTAGCGCCGCACGGTCACCCCGTAACCTTCGAGGGACTCCAGCGAGCGGGCGGTGTACCCGACGGCCATCAGGTCCGGCGACATCCCGGCCGTGGAGAAGACCGCGAGGTCGACCGCGGCGTCGCCGAGGGCGGCGCGGAGGCGGGCGTGCAGCGGCGCGTCGGGGCGCACCGGCGCGTCGAGCAGCACCAGGGCGCGGCCCGACGGGGTGAGCACCCGCGGGGTCTGCGCGATCATCGCGACCGCGAACTCGTCACCGTAGGCGCCGCCGTGGAGGTACACCGCGACGTCCACGTCGGGGGGCTGCGCGACGAAGGGGGGCTGCGAGAGCACGAGCTCGAAGCGGCGACCGGCGACCGGCGCGAAGAGGTCGCCCGCGATGAACTCCGCGCGCAGCCCGTTGAGCCGGGCGTTGAAGTCCGCCATCGCGATGGCCCGGGGGTTGATGTCGACGCCCACCGCCTCGGCGCAGCCGCGGGCGGCGGCGAGCAGGGCGAGGGTGCCGGCGCCGCAGCCGACGTCGAGGACGCTGCGCGGGGGCCGCGCGGGCACGAGCCGCGCGATCTCATGGGTGGTGGGCCCCGGGCCCATCACGGCGTCGCCGTCCTGCGAGAGCGGGTCGGAGAGGACCCACAGCCCCATGAAGGGCATGAGCAGGAAGGGCGAGCGGACCTCGCCGTCGGCGTCGCGGGTGACCAGGCCGAGATCGAGCGCGAGGGCCGCGAGCGCCGGCGTGAGGGCGCGCTCGACGCGGACGAAGGGCACGCTGCCGAGGTAGGCGAAGACGAGGGCGAGGTCGCTCGCGGGGGTGTCGTCGAGCGCGAGGGCGTCGTGCACCAGCGGCAGGCGGAGGGCGTCGAAGAGCCCCCCGGCGATGGACTCGCCGCGGGCGATCGCGCGGTGGTCGTAGCCGACCTCGTCGAGGCGGGCGCGGAGCGCGTCGGCCTGGTCGGGGCCGAGCGCGGCGAGTCGATCGATGGCGCAGAGGGGCATTGGCAGGTGCTCCGAGGAGAGCACCACAGGCCCCCGCGTGTCGACGCCCCGGCCATCACCACGCCAGGTGGAACTTCCCGCCTCCCCGGGCGTCTGTACCCACCGTGACGCGAAACTGGCGCCTCGAGTCGCTCGCTCTCCTCGGCCTCTGGGCGACCACGATGGCGATGCTGCTCCTCGCGGCCCGCGTCCCCCACCGCCCGGTGGCGTCACGGCCCTTCCGGCGCTCCTCGGTGACGCCGGTGACGCCGACGCGACGCCCGCCGCTCCCCCGCGGGGTCGCCCCGAGGGCCACCGTCGAGGCGACGGCGGAGGCGCCCGTACAGGCAACGGCCGAGACCTCCGACGGGCCCGTCTCCACGGCGGTCGGGGATGGCGCCGCGGTCGATGTGATCGAGTTCGAGCCCATCGACATCGTGGGCTACAGCGATGGCGAGCACGAGTACGAGTACGGGTACGGGTACGACCGCTACGACGGGAACCTCGACCACCACCGCTGGCGATACGAGTCGCGCTCCACCAACCGCCGCTGGTCCCGCACCTGGCTCCACCGCCGCGGCCAGGTTCTTCGCCCCACGGCCTCGGCCTTCTTCGGCCAGGCCATGGTCCCGACGGGGACCTCCGGCGACCCGTGTGAGGTCTTCCCGGGCGCGTGCACCGCGGCGCCGGGCGGCGGCGCCTTCGATCCACCCTCCTCGGGCACCGTGGTGCAACCCGTCACCCCATCGGTGCCGCTGGAGTCTGCGGCCCCCGCGGAGGTCTCCCGCGACGGCGACCTCTGGCGCCTCGCCAACGCCCGGCTCTCCCTCTCCATCGACGCCCGCTGCCAGGTCACCACCCGCCGCGCCGACGCCCCCGGCGCGCCCGCGGTCGTGACCTTCGCGCCGCCGGTGGAGGTGGAGTGCGTTCGCCACGAGACGGCCGTCCCCTGGGGCGACCGCGCGGGCGCCGCGATCGAGCTCAGCTGGAGCACCTCGGGCGGGTCGATGCGCGCCGTGGTGGCCCTGGCCGACGAGGGCGACGCCGCGGAGGCGAGCGTGGCGCGCACCGACCCGTCGGGCGAGACCTGGCTCACCAACCTGGGCAGCACATCTCTGACCTGGATGATCGCCGGGAGCCCCGTGACGGTGGCCCCGGGCGCGGCGGTGCGGGTGATCGCGCGGCGGTCAGCGCGGGCGTGAGCGCTGCCGGGCGGCGCGCGGCGGCGGCGCGGGCGGAGGGGAGAAGTTCATCGCGTAGTTGAAGGGCAGCACGCCGCTCTCGGGCCGGGGGAAGCGCACCTGCCGCAGCTCGGCGGCCATGCACGGCGCCACCGCGGGCGCGTCGGGGAAGCCCGCCACGGAGACGTCGGTGAGCTCGCCGGTGCGGCTCACCACGAGGCGGAAGTTCACGCGGCCGGTGAGGCGCGGGCGCGTCGCGCGGGCGGCGTCGTAGCAGGTGCGCAGCCGCGGCTCCTGCATGCGCAGGAGGCGGGCCACGTCGGCCGCGCCGATGGGCCGGCTGAAGTCGATCTCGCCGGGGGCGGCGCCGGTGCTGCCGCGCATCTCCCCCTGCGGGCCGCGCTCGTGGTCGACGGTGCCGGTGCCGCCCACGTCGCCGCGGGCGCGCGGCGGAGTCGGCGGCCGCGCGGGCGCCCCGGCGTCGACGGGAAACTCCCCGAGGTGGGACGAGCCCGCGGTCGATCGGCGGATGGCCGAGGGCTGCGCGGAGGCGTTTCCCGCCGCCGCGGTGGCGAGGGCGAGGGCGAGGGTGGCGAGAGTCCGGCGTCCAGGTTTCTTCACGCGGGTCGATGACCTCCTGGAGCGCACCGTAGCACTCTGCCCGCGTCGCCTGGGGTACCGTTCGCGCACGATGGGAGAGCGGGCGAGCGCGGTGTCGCGCAAGGCGACGGTCTGGGCGATGGTGCTCCTGGGGGCGATGAACCTCCTCAACTACATCGACCGCTTCGTGCTCCCGGCGATCATCGAGTCGGTGCGCGCGGACATCCCGATGACCGACGCGCAGCAGGGCGTCGCGCTCACGGCCTTCATCTGGGTCTACATGCTCGCCTCGCCGGTCTTCGGGCGCCTCGGCGACACCCGTTCGCGGCGCCACCTCCTGGCCTTCGGCGTGGCCCTCTGGTCGCTCGCCACCGCCGCCGCGGCCTTCGCCACCACCTTCGCGGGCCTGGTCGCCGCCCGCGCCGCCGTCGGGGTCGGCGAGGCCGCGTACGCCACCGTCGCCCCGGCCCTCATCGGCGACTATTTCCCCCGCGCGAAGCGCGGCCGCGCGATGGCGGCCTTCTACCTCGCCACCCCGGTGGGCAGCGCGCTCGGGTACATCCTCGGCGGTCGCATCAACCACGCCGCGGGCTGGCAGACGGCCTTCCTCGCCGTGGGCCTGCCCGGTCTGTTGCTCGCCGCCGCGGCCCTCACGCTCACGGAGCCTCCGCGCGGGCAGTTCGACGACGAGCCCGCCGCCCCGCTGCCGCTGCTCGACACGCTCCGCGCCCTCGCGCGCAACCGCGAGTACGTGGTCACCGTCGCCGGGACCGTGGCCTACACCTTCGCCCTCGGCGGCCTCGCGCAGTGGATGCCCACGTACCTCATCCGGGTGCGCCACATGGACGGCGCCTCGGCCAACACGGTCTTCGGCACGCTCACCGTGCTCTCCGGCCTCCTCGGGACCTTCCTCGGGGCCGGGCTCGGCGACCTCCTCCGCGGCCGGGTGCGCCACCCGTACCTCCTGCTCTCCGGGGTCTCGACGCTGCTCGCGGTTCCCTTCGCGGTGCTGGCCTTCACGCTCCCCGGCGCCGACCAGCGCTGGGCCGCGGTCTTCGTCGCCGAGACCCTGGTCTTCGTGTGCACCGGGCCGGCCAACACCATCCTGGTCGACTGCGTGCCGGCGGCGATGCGCACCCTGGGCTTCGCGGTGTCGATCCTGGTGATGCACGTGCTCGGCGACGCCATCTCTCCGGCCATCATCGGCCTGGTGAGCGACCGCAGCTCGCTCCAGACCGCCGTGATGCTGGTGCCGCTCGCCTTCGCGCTCGGCGGCGCCGTGTGGGTGCTCGGCGCGCGCCGGCTCGCGCCCTCGGAGGACCGTTGAAGGCCAAGCCCGCTCAAGGTGCCCCGGGCCCGTCGCTGCGCCCGTCGCCGCGCCCTGAAGGACGCGGCAACGCTTGCAGCGATGAAGGCCGCAGCGGCCTGTACGGTGTCCAAGGACTGCGACCAGCCCGCGTGCGGGCTTCACTGCTGCACGCGTTGCCGCGTCCTTCAGGGCGCGGCGACGGGCGCGGGGCACCTCGAGAGGGCCGCCCTTGAAGGCCCTCATCCGCGCGCTGCTGGAGGCCGTCGTGCGGCTGTACTACCCGGTCATCGCGCTGGAGGGCCGCGACCGGGTGCCGTGGTCGCAGCCGTGCCTCTTCGTGCTCAACCACCCCAACGGTCTGCTCGACCCGATGCTGCTGCGCCTCGGGCTCGGGCGGCCGGTGCGCTTCCTCGGCAAGAGCACGCTCTTCGGCAACCCCCTCGGGCGGGTGACCATGGAGGCCTTCGGGGGCATTCCCGTGTTTCGCCACCGCGACGTCGGAGGCGGCGGGGGCGATCCCAGCCGCAACGAGGAGACCTTCGCGCTCTGCCGCGCGGCCCTCGCGCGCGGCGAGTGGATCGCCCTCTTCCCCGAGGGCACCTCGCACTCCGACCCGACGATGAAGCCCCTGAAGACGGGCGCCGCGCGCATCGCGCTCTCCGCCGTGAAGGAGCACCCGGGCGAGCTCCGGCTGGTGCCGGTGGGGCTCTTCTACGAGCAGAAGGCGACCTTCCGGTCGCGCGCGGTGCTCACCGTGGGCGACGCCCTCGCGGCGCGCGATTACCTGAATCGGTATGTCGCCGACGAGCGGGCCACCGTCGACGCGCTCACCGACGACCTGCGCGCGGGCCTCGACGCGGTGGTGTTGCAGGCCGACACGCGCGAACTTGTCGAGGGCGTGGCCCGGGTCGCGCAATGGACCCTCGACCCCGCCGCGCGCGAGGACCTCACGGCGTCGCGGCGGCGCGCGGGCGAGATGCGGACGGCGTGGCGCGCGCTGCGGGAGCGGGACCCGTCGCGGGCCGAGGCGCTGCTGGCGTCGGGGCGGGCGTAC
>CAIOSS010000574.1 GCA_903860995.1 uncultured delta proteobacterium
GGGACACGACAGCGATCCCCTCATCGGCCAGAACATCGCCGAAAACCGCTACAAGATCATCAAGATCATCGGCGAGGGGGGGATGGGCAAGGTGTACCTCGGCGAGCAGAAGCTCGGCGACCGCGTGCGCCCCGTGGCCATCAAGACGCTCCAGCCCGACCTCGCCGGCGACCCCCAGATCATCGCGCGCTTCCACCGCGAGGCCGGCACCGTCTCGCTGCTCGACCACCCCAACACCATCAAGTTCTACGAGTCGGGAGAGCTCCCGGGCGGCAAGCTCTTCGTGGCCATGGAGTTCATCCAGGGCGAGAGCCTCGCGCACAGCATCGCCCGAGGGCCGCTCGCGCCGCAGCGCATCGAGCACATCCTGCAGCAGGTGTGCGGCTCGCTCGCGGAGGCCCACGAGCACGGCATCGTGCACCGCGACCTCAAGCCCGAGAACATCATCCTCACGCAGAAGGGCTCCAAGGGAGACTTCGTGAAGGTGCTGGATTTCGGCATCGCCAAGCGCGACGAGTCCTCCGACGCGCAGGACGCCAAGCTTACCCGGCAAGGTATGGTCCTCGGCACGCCGCCGTACATGTCCCCCGAGCAGTTCACCGGCCAGCCGCTGCGCGCGACGAGCGACGTCTACTCCCTCGCCATCGTGGCGTACGAGATGCTCACCGGGCAGCTCCCCTTCGTGGCGAGCACCCCGTGGGAGTGGGCCACCAAGCACCTCACGGCCCCGCCCGTCCCCTTCGAGATGCACGCCAACGGCTCGACCATCCTGCCGCGGCACAAGGCCGCCGTGATGCGCGCCCTCTCCAAGGAGGCCGCGCAGCGCCCGCAGGGCGTCATCGATTTCCTCAAGGAGTTCACGGGCGACACCGGCGCGGGCGCCGACTGGGCCGTGTCCACCAACCAGGGCCACTCCTCGGGCCCGCAGGGCAGCCAGATCCCTCCGACGGCGATGGTGCCGCAGCACCCCTCGCAGCCGGGCCATCATCCCCAGCAGCAGCAGCACACTGGCGGGCCGATGGTGCCGCAGACGATGGCGGTCAACTACCCGACGCCGACGCCGTTCAACCCCGGGTCCAACCCCAACTTCATGCAGCCCTCCAACCAGGGCTACACCCCGGCGCCGTCCAACGCGGGCTTCAACCCCGTGCAGCCGCCGCCGTCCAACCCGGGCTTCGCGCCGGTCTCGGGCCAGGGCTACAACCCCAATCCCTACGGCTCGCAGCCCAACCCCTACGGCTCGCAGCCCGGCGGCTACAACGCCCACGCGGCGCCCCGCCCCAGCGGCGGCAACGGCAAGGTCATCGCGGGCGTGGTCGCGCTGCTGGTGATCGTCGGCGGCGTCGCGGCCTTCGCCCTCGGCGGCAGCAACAAGAACAGCAACAACCCGACGCCCTCGACCAACCCGCCGGTGGCGACCAACCCGGTCACCAACCCTGTGGGCACGCAGGCCCCCGTGCTGCCGGTGCAAAACCCGCAGCCCACCAACGGGATCCAGCCCATCCCGACGCCGACCAACACCATCCAGCCGGTGCCGCAGCCCAACAACGGCATCCAGCCCATTCCCCCGCCGCCGGAGACGCCGCCCGAGACGCCGAGCATCCGCCCGACCCCGCCGCCGCAGGTCATCCGTCGCCCGACGAACTCCTGCGGGCGCGAGTCGCAGATCGACGACCTCATCATCAACGGCCGGTGCTCGCAGGCGCAGTCGCTCTTCCGTCAGCTCCGTTCGGCGGGCTGTCGCGTGAGCGCCTCCGACCACTTCGGCACCGCCTGCGCCTCTCCCTGACCCACCCGTGAAGGGGTCTAAGCTCTTGCGTCCCGTGGCGAACGGGATCATGGTGCTACCCGGTTCATGACGAAGAGATTCCTTGAGGGTCTCGATCATGTGAACCGGGTACCGCCAGCAGAGGCCCCGAGACCCATGAACGGTTCAAACACCCCCTGCGCACACGGATGCGCATTGCTGGTCGAAACCGAAGTCTCCCCCTCGGCGGAACCGGAGCCTCCTTCGCGCACGGTGCGCGATGCATCGAGGCACTCCCGTCGCGCTGCAGCGACCGGGATCTTGAGGACATAGCTACCTACATGGGCACCAGTCCATCGGCTCGGCTGTCGTGGTCGGAAATCTGTTCAAACCGTAGCTTCCGCGGGCGCTGGGTCGCCCTCGACGACTGTCGCTACGACGAGCGCTCCAATCAGCCCGCGGAGGGCACCGTCATCGACGCAGACGACGACCTCAGCGCGCTCTGCAACCGCATGAAGCAGGAAGATCGCCGCAAGTGCGCGATCCTGTTCTGCGAAGGGCTCTCCGGAGTCCGCAGCTCCTTCAAACACTGACCCCGCGCCCCACCCATTCGCAAAGTCCTACCGGCGTTCGTCCAGCGCCACGGCCTCGATGATCTGTTGGGGGTCATCGGGCCCCAGGGCCTGGCCCGTGAAGGTCCCGAGGCGCCGGGCGAGGCGCAGGCCCCCGAGGGTCAGCAGCGCGCGCAGCTCGCCCGGGAAGATCTGCCGCTGGGTAAGCAGGGTCTCGTGCGCGGGCGACCCGTCCGAGGGCTCGAAGCGGATCGTGACGTGCTGCACCTGCTTGATCGGGTCGTAGCGGAAGCGCTCGGTGTAACGCACCCGCGACCCGAGGGTGGGGTGCTTGATGGGGCGGCCGACGTAGGCGCGGTCGGGGTCGCGCGCGAGCTCTGCGGGCGACGGCACGCGCACGTCGAAGATGAAGCGCCCGCCCGGCGCGAGGTGCTCGCGCACGCAGCGGAAGCAGGCCGCGATCTCGTCGGGCTCGTAGAGGTGCAGCAGCGCGTTGAAGGGCGCCGTGATGAGGGGAAACGTACGCCCGAGGCTGAAGCGGCGCATGTCCCCGCGGCGGAGCGAGAGCCTCCCGCGGGGGACGCCCTTCTGCCGCGCCGTCTCGCGGGCCCGCGCGAGCATGGCGGCGTTGACGTCGAGGCCGAGCACCTCGGCGCCGTCGAGGGCCGTCGGGATGGCGACGCGCCCGCTGCCCACGCCGAGCTCCAGCACGGGCGAGCCGCAGCGCCGCGCGGCGTCGCGGTAGAACGCCACGTCCTCGGCGCGCCGGGCATACGCGTGGTCGTAATACGCCGCGTCGTCGTAGTGCTCGCGCGAGCCGCGCTCCAGGGGGTCGCTGCCGTCCCGGCGGATCATCGCGCGCCCCCCGCGTCGGGCGCCGGGCCGCTGGCGATCGCGGTCCACTCGGCGACCTTCCAGGCGCCGTCGACGAGCACCAGCACGAGGCGCTGGCCGCGGCGGCTCTCGACCATGCGCGCGTCGTCGGGGGAGGGGCCCGTGGCGTGCGCCTCGCCCAGCACCAGGCGCCTCGCGCGGCCGTCGCTCGCGGGCGGCAGCTCCGTCACCGTCACCCGCTCCAGGCGGTAGCGCGACGCCTCGCGGAACACCCGCACCCGCCGGAAGAGCTCGGCGTGCTCCGGCGGGAGCTCGGCCCCGGCGCGCTGGTCGCGCTGGCAGCGGGCCAGGGTGTCGCCCGTCGCCAGCGCCGACGCGTCGGAGTAGTGCGCCCGCCAGAACGACCGCAGGAAGCGCTCCGCCACCGCGCCCGGCGACCCC
>CAIOSS010000575.1 GCA_903860995.1 uncultured delta proteobacterium
ATCACCGCGATCACCCTCGGCCCGCGGGTGAACCTCATGCGGGAGATCTCTCGCATCGGCCGCGGGCGCTCCCACGTCACGAGCAGCTCGACCTCGCTGCCGACGCTCTTCGTGCGCGAGGCGCAGTTCCGCTCGCCGCCGCCGGCGCGCGAGGCCGCCTTCCGCCCGCTGGTGGTCGGGCGCATGGGCTTCATGGACGGCGTCGACCCGGCGAGCGACCCGCCGGTCCTGGGCTTCACGGTGTCGCAGCCGCGCCCCGGCTCGCTCACGCTCCTGCAGGGTCCCGACGCCGCGCCGCTGCTCTCGCACTGGTTCGTGGGCATGGGCCAGGTGGCGTCGCTCACCACGGCGACGTCGAGCCGCTGGGCCGACGCGTGGCGCACGGGCGCAGGCTTCCGCCGGCTCTTCGGGCAGATGGCGTGGGAGATGCTCCGCGCGCAGGGCGACGACAACCTGGAGCTGCACGTCGAGGCCGTGGCGGGTCGCGCCGACGTGCGGCGGGTCTCCGTGGTGGCGCCGAGCACGGCGCTGGAGCCCGCGCCCATCGTGACGCTCTCTCGCGGTCGCCGCGAGGGGGTGCGCCTCGCGGTGCACCCCACGGCGCCGGGGGTGTGGTCGGCCAACGTGGCGCTGGGCGAGGGCTTCGTCGTCGACGCGCGGCTGCCGGCGTCGCGCGAGCCCACGGTGGCGGGCGGGGCGGAGCTGCCGTACCCGGGCGAGCTGCGGGCCTTCGGGGCGGACGAGGCCTCGCTCGCGGCGATCGCGCGGGCGGGCGGGGGGCGGGTGATCCGTCGCCTCGACGAGGCCCTCGACGACGTGCGGGCCGAGCGGGTGATGCGCGAGGCGCGGCTGCCGTTGCTGGCGGGCGCGCTGGTGGCGTACCTCCTGGGGGTGCTCGCGCTGCGGATGCCGCGCGGGCGGGCGGCGCCGCGGCCGGCGGGGAAGCCCGCGGAGGCCGTGAATGACGGGCCCGCGGAGCCGTAGGAGAGGGCGTATGAAGCACGCGCGATGGATGGTGGTCCCGGTGGTCGCGGCGGCGCTCGCGGCGGGGGTGGCGCCGCGGGAGGCGGCGGCGGTCGACCTCATCGCCGACCTCGGCGGCCCGGCGGGCTTCGGCACCGGCTTCCTGGCCGAGAACGACGACAGCTCATCGGGCGAGATCGACATCTCCCGGGGCTTCCCCGGGGGCCTGCGCTACTTCGCGGGCACCTACCGGTCGATCTTCGTCAACAACAACGGCAACATCACCTTCCGCGGGGCGGTCGGGCAGTTCACGCCGACGCCCTTCCCCATCGCCGACCAGCCGATGATCGCGCCCTTCTGGGCGGACGTGGACACCCGCGGCGGCGGCCGCCCGCAGCGCAACGGCGTGTGGTGGGACGTGCGGCCCGGCCAGGTGGTGATCACCTGGCACAACGTCGGGTACTTCGGCTCGCACGTCGACCGGCTCAACAGCTTCCAGATCGTGCTGCGCGGCGGCTCGGAAATGGACGAGGGGCAGTTCGAGGTGGAGTTCAGGTACGCGCGCTGCGAGTGGACGACCGGCGACGCGAGCGGCGGCAGCGGCGGCCGCGGCGGCACCCCCGCGCAGGCGGGCTTCGACGCGGGCAACCGGCGCGACAGCAGGGTGCTGCCGGGCTCGCGGACGGCGTCGGTGCTGCGGCTGTGCCGGACGTCCAACGTGAGCGAGCCGGGGGTGTGGCGCTTCCTCATCACCAATGGCCGACCGATGCGCTCGCCGGCGAGGGAGTAGCGCGGGGGATCGCGGCGCGCTCGGCCACCCACGTCCTCCCAGCGCGCCCGGCCGGGGCACAAGCCCTCAGCAGGGGTTACAGGGCCCACAACCCGGCGAGGTCGATCGGCACCGCGTCGAAGGGCTCCGCGCGCACGAGCGCGTCTCCCTCGAAGGTCGCGAGCAACAGCCACCCGATGTCCGCGCGGCGGTACACCTCCACGGAGCGCAGCGTCGGCGACACCAGCCAGACGTGGCCCACGCCCTCGCGGTGGTAGATCGCCAGCTTGCGCCCGCGGTCGAGCCGCTCCGTCGAGGGAGAGAGCACCTCGCAGCACCAGTCTGGCGCGACGCTCGCGAACGCGCCCGCGATGAACCCATCGGGCAACCGCTCGCGGCGCCAGCCGGCGAGGTCGGGCACCAGCACGTCGGGAAGGGGCCCCAGGTGCAGCTCTGGTTCGGGGAGGATCACCCACCCGCCGGGCCCTCCGCGACCGCGTCGAAACGGCGGCCCCAGCTCCTCGGACAGCCCCTCCGCCGCGGTCGCGTGCCCCAACCGCGGGCGCGGCATGAGCGACAGCGCCCCGTCGAGGATCTCCGCGACCATCGTCTCCGGCGCGGTGCGGTAGCCCTCGACAACGTCGGGCGCGAGGTTGGGAAATTCCGGCTCGATGGTGTGGGCCGCGTCGCCTGACATCCCCGGATCGTAGCCCACCCGACAAGGCCCGTAGCGCCCCATACGCGCCGACGCTACGCCGCGCTGAAGCTCAGCGAAACGACGGCACGAGGTTCTCGTGGTTGGCCTCGGCCGCGGCGTCGTCGAGCGATGTGAGGGCCGAGTCGGTGAGGGCCGAGCTGCTCTCGTAGCCCTTGCGCGACCCGGTGCCCAGGCCGCC
>CAIOSS010000576.1 GCA_903860995.1 uncultured delta proteobacterium
CTCCATGAATGGAGAGGGGGCAAGAGCGAGACGAAATCGCTTAAATTACCGATCTTTTCCCCCTCTCCATTCATGGAGAGGGGGCTGGGGGTGAGGTCTCACGAAGGTGTGTACCCGACCCATCGGGCCACCGCTCTAATCCCCTCCGCCGAGCAGCGGTCAGGCGTACGCGTCGCTGCGCCCCAGGCGCCGCAGGCGCTCGTCGTACTCCTGCTCCAGCGCCGCGTCGCCCGCCTCGTGGGCGTTGGTCACCGCGCGCCGCCACGCGGTCATCGCCCCGCGCCGCTCGCCGAGCATCTCCGCGCGCTCGGCCGCCTCGGCCTCGCACTGCGCGACCACCACCCGGGAGCCCAGCGCCGCCGCGGTGGAGCGCGCCTCCTCCAGCGCCTGCCGATCGTCCACGCCCGCCAGCCGCCGCGACCGCGCGAGGCGCAGCAGAAGGTCGGCGTGGTGCCGCCGCTGCGCCTCCGTCGGCGCGCCCCGCCAGCCCTCGCGCACCAGCACCTCCGCGGCCTCCAGCGCCTTCGCGGCGTCGAGGTGCGCGCGCTCGACGGTCTCCAGCTCGGCGCGCAGCTCCAGGAGCTCGGCGGCCACCGCGCGCGAGCCCACCCGCTCGGCCACCGACACCGCCGTGTCGACGATGCGCAGCCCCTCCGCCCGCCGCCCGCGCGCGAACAGCACCCGGCCGAGCACCCCCTCGATGCGCAGCCGCTCGGGGGCCCCGCGCTTGGTCACCCCGAGGCCCTCGCGCAGCACCCCTTCGGCCTCGCTGAGCTCGCCCGTGCGCACCAGCGCGTCGCCCAGCTTGCGCGCGAAGATCGCGATGGCCTGCTCGGGGTCGTCGACCTCGCCGCGGGTGAGCTCGCGCCGGGCGATCTCCAGGCCCCGCCGCAGGGCGAAGGCCCCCGCGTGGTCGTCGCCCCGCGCCAGCGCGCGGTCGCCCACCCGGTCGAGCAGCAGCAGGCTCTGGAAGCTCTCCTCGCCCTGCTGGGCGTGCAGCGCCTGCACCTCCAGCGGGAGGTCGTCCCCCCCTTGGGCGTGCCGCGCGCGGTGCATCTCGGAGCGCAGCGGCGCCGGCGTCGTGGCCTCCACCACCTCGCGCAGGAAGGGGTGCGTCCAGCGGAGCACCTCGCGCCCCGGCGCCCCCTCGACGGTGATCCACCCGCGGGACTCCAGCTCCGCGCGCAGGGCGTCGTCCCAGGGCACGTTGCTGATGCTCCCGAGGGTCTCCGGGGTGGCCTCGCCCAGCACCGAGAGGGCCTGGAGGGTGCGCCGGGCCGGCGACGCGAGCCGCTCGCTGCGCAGCGCGATGAGGTCGACCATCACCTTGGGGGCCTCGGCGCCGCCCTCGAGGTTCCAGCGGATGAGCTGCTCCAGGTGGAGGGGCATCACCTCGCCGCGGGGCAGGTCGAGGGCCACGTCCACGGGCAGCCGCGCGCGCACCGACTGGAGGATGGCCACCACGGTGCCCGCGTCGAGGCCCTTGAGGTTGACCACCTCGCCGCGCGCCCACGGGGCGTCGAAGCGCGGACCGTGGGTCATCACCAGGAAGACCGGCACCTGCACCGTGCGCGCGTGCAGCCCCGCGAGGAGGCGCACCGTCGCCGCGTCCATCCGGTGCACCTGCTCGAAGGCCACGAACACCGGCCGCCCCCGCACCCGCGCCGCGCCCTCGCGCAGCGCGTGGAGCATCGCGCGCACCGCCGCCTCGGAGCGCGCCTGCGCGTCGAGCGCCGGCACCCCGTCGGGCGTGAAGACCTCCAGCAGCCCCGCGCGCACCGCCGGGTCGAGCGCGCTCGCGTGCTGCGCCACCCAGTCGAGCGGGTCGACGTCGCCACCGATGCCGAGGAGCTCGCGCATGCAGCGCCCCGCGGCGGAGTACGGGACGCCCGCCCACGCGGCGTCGGGGCCCACGCGCACCACCCGCTCGCCGGAGAGCCGCGCGGCGTCGGCGACGGTGCGCAGCAGGCGGTTACGCCCGGAGCCCTCGTCGCCCATGATGCGCAGCGAGACCATCAGCCCGGAGGCCGCACGGGCGTGCGCGAGCTCCACCATGCTGAGCTCGGCGTCTCGCCCGAGGAAGGGCAGGTCGCCCAGCGACGGCAGCTCGGCGGCGGGGCGCACGCTCACCCGCGGCTGCTTCGCCGACGACGCCCGATCGCGCGAGGGGTCGTCCGCGGGGCGCACCCGCGCGCCGCACTCGCCGCAGAACTTCAGCCCCGGCAGCAGCACGGCCTTGCAGGCGTGGCAGCGCACCTGCGCGGCGAGGGCCTCCGGGGGCACCGGCGTCGGGCGCTCGAGCGACTGCTGGAGCGCGTCGGCGAACTCCACCGCGGTCTGATAGCGGTCCTCCGGGTCCTTCTCCATCCCCCGCAGGATCACCTCGACGAGCGCGTCGGGGAGGTCGGGGTTGAAGGTGCGCGGGTCGGGCGGCGGGTCGCTCACGTGCATCCGCATCACGGCCAGCGGCTCGCCCGCCTCGAAGGGCAGGCGCCCCGTGAGGATGTGATAGAGCACCACGGCCGTGGCGTAGAGGTCGCTGCGCGGGTCGGCCCGCATGCCGCGGCTCTGCTCGGGGGCCATGAAGTCCGGCGTGCCGCACACGTGGCCGTCGAGGGTGACGCCCGGCGTCTGGTCGCTGCGGATCTTCGCGAGCCCGAAGTCCACCACCTTCACGAAGTCGTCGCCGGTGCGCAGCGACTCGACGAGGATGTTCTCGGGCTTGATGTCCCGGTGGATGATCTCCGCGATGTGCGCCTCGGCGAGCGCGGCGAGCACCTGGCGCGTGATCTCGACGGCGCGGGCCGGGGCCATCGGGCCCGACTCCCACACCAGCCGCGCGAGGTCGATGCCCCGCAGGTACTCCATCACGATGAACAGCAGCCCGTCCTCGGTGCGCCCGAAGTCGAGCACGCTCACGGAGTTGGGGTGGTTGAGCCGCGAGCACGCGCGCGCCTCGGCGTAGAAGCGGGCCACCGAGGCCTCGTCGCCCGCGAGGTGGGGGTGGATGACCTTCACCGCGAGGGTCTTGCCGAGGGCGGCCTGCTCGGCGCGGTACACCCGGCCCATGCCGCCGGCGCCGACGGCCTCGAGGATGATGTACCCCGCGCCGAGCTTGCGGCCGATGAGCGGGTCGCCCGACCCGTTGCGCAGCGCGCCGATCGGGAAGCCGCACGAGGCGCAGTACTTGGCTTCCTCGGTGCAGCGGGTGGCGCACTGCTGGCAGGTCAACACGGCCTCGGAGCGTAGCAGCGCCGCGTACCCACCGGAAGCTGTTACGCTGCGACCCCATCGCCGTGGACCCGCGCGCCGCACCCCGAATCCTCACCCCGGTGCTCGGGCTCGCC
>CAIOSS010000577.1 GCA_903860995.1 uncultured delta proteobacterium
GGACGGTCTTCGTTGGCCGCGGCGGCGGCGCTCGCGAGCTGCTCCTCGAAGGCGGCGCGACGCTCGGGCCCCACGGCCTCGCGAGCCCGGGCGATGCCCGCGGCCACGGACTCGGCCGCACCGGCGGGGAGCAGCTTGCCGAAGTGGGCCTGCAGCGCGCCCGTCACGGGATCGGGCGCGTCGGGCGGCGGCGTCGGCGGCGGACCGCCCGCGCGGCGCAGCGCCATCGCCTCACCGGCCTCGCGGAGGCCCTCCGGCAGGGCCGCGAGTACGCCCGTCGGGTCGCGCGCGAAGTCGCGCAAGAGACCCAGATAGTGCGCCTCGGGCAGTGGCTCCGAGTCCAGGGGCTCGGAGGCGACGAGCATCCACTTCACGTCGGCGAGGTCGAGTTCGCGCACCGCCACGAGGCCGCGCCACGTGAGGTAGAGAAGCCCCTTGTCGAGGTCGATGAAGAGGGTGTCGAGCTTCATCGGCGCGCTGCGAAAGGCGCCCGCGTCGTCTTCGATGAAGGCCCGCAGCCGCAGCCCCGGCAGGCGCGCCGCGAAGGAGGGCGCCGCGGGGTGCAGGTTGGCGAAGGTCATCTCCTCGTCGCCGCGCAGAAAGCCCGCGATCTGCTGGTCGGGCGGCGCCGCGCTGAAAAACGACCAATCGAAATCTTCGGCGTAGAAGGGCGCGCGGGTGCGCTTGTAGTCGCCGCCGTAGGCCTGCCCCACCTTGCCCGCGCGGGGCGCCCAGTTCGGGTTGACGGGGCCTACGCCGCCGCGCCCGCGGGCGTCGGGTGCGCCCAACACCTGCCCCGGGTACTCGAGGTTGGCCACGGCGTCGCCGCCTACGCCCTTGCCCACGGGGTTGGGCGCAAAGCCCGGGCCTCCGTACGCGTTCGCCCAGGTGAGGGGCATGGCGGTGAAGGGCTGCGGCGGGGTCGGGCCCACCACGGGACGCATCCGCCGGTCGCCCATCACGTGGAGCGTCTTCGACCAAGCACCCACGGAGAAGCGCACGGGGCACGCGGTGACCGCCGCGCCGCCGGGCGGGTGGCAGGTGCCCGCGAGCATCACCTCGGCGTTGAGCTTGAAGTCGGCGAAGTCACCCGGGTAGAGCACCTCGCCCAGGCGCTCGTCGTCCCCTTCTTGATACACCTCCGCCGAGAGAAAACCCTGGTCGATGCCCTCCACTGCCTCGACGGGGACGCCCGGCGCGAGACGAAAGGTGCCGCGCACGAAGACCGTCATCTCCGGCTGCGGTGGCCTCCGGGAGGTGATCTTTGTACCGACGAAAAAGGGCGTGAGGTTCTTCTTGAGCATGCGCGATGCTCAGCCAGCGCCGAGATTTACCTGTAACGCAGAAACTTGATAGGCGAGAGTACGACTTTTCTTTTGCAATGACATCGCCTCCCATTGCAAGGCTTGTTGGTTGAATTGCAGTGAACGTACTTGGTTGGTCAGGGAGTTTTTAACATCGCTCAGGGCCGTTTCCTGCTTTTGCAGGGCGACATCTGCCGCCTTGACCGCGAATTCGTTCTTCCAGATGTCGAACCCATCGCGACGGGCGAGAGACACCTCAAACGCGCCGCCTAAGAAGAGCGAGGTCAGAAGCCCCACTTCGACCACGGTATGGTTCACGCTGCCGATCGTATCCGTGATCTGCGCCGCGGTGATCGAATTGGTAATCTGAGGTGCGGTGAGGTTGGTCACCACGGCACCGCTCGCGACAGTGTTGATGGTCGCGTTGCCGCTTCCGACATAGACCTCATCAACCTTATACATTCCTCCGGCGATGTTGAAGTGCTTCGTCGCCGACCCGTACGCGCTGTCCTCGAGATATGCGCCTGTCGAATTCGTGATGATCGTGTGCTTCTTGGTGTGCGTGGAGTCGTACACCTCTGGGATGCGCCAATCCACGCTACCGACCCGGGTATCGATCGCCGTCGCCCAGGTGCGCTCGATGATGTGGGGATTGCCGCGGGGTAAACTGGTGGAATCGACGCTGGGAAACTCTTGCCACTTCCCACCCTGTCCGTCATCCTTCTGAAGCGATGTAATGCTTTTCGGCCAGTTAAAATCCTTCAACTCACCATCGAAGAATTGACTCACCGTCTCGTCGTGGTCGTAGTCAACGTCGTGCTGAATTGCGACATAGTGATCGGGGGCATGGCCCAGGGTGCCATCGTCCGCGGCGGCGCCGACGCGACGAGGATTCTCTGATCCGATATAAGTTTCGATCAGGTCGCCCCAGAACTCGTCTTTGAAGTTTCCCGCGTAGCGACTGTACTGGTAGACGCGCTCGGTCGAGTTTTGAAGCAGCCACGCGCCGCCTTTGTAATCAGGATCCGCCTCTTTATTCGTATCGGTTGGCAGATACGCCTGCTGGATCCAGATCACCTTCACCGAGGCGCCGGGCATCGTGGCGCCGGCGAAGTCCTGCACGTGACTGCCAGAGGCCTCCCAGCCCATGGCCGCGCCGGGGTCACTCTGCCGACCCATCACGATGAGCTTGTAGTTTCCCTGAACGATCTCGATCTTGTCGCCGGCGGTGGTCGTGATCCTGTTGCCGTCGCAGTGATCACGCCACCCTACATCGTCGAGAAACTTTTTGCTGATGCCCCTGCGCTCGGACGGCGTAAACCCACTCCCGAATGACATCGTGGGCTCATCGCCGCGCTCCCCCCGGTCTCGATTGTCGTCGATGAAGGGGGCGTGAACGTCGGTATCCTCATCCTGTGGACCCCATTTGGCCTCTACAATATCTCTGAAGACGGGATCCGCCACCTTGCCAGCGGGTCCCACCAGGAAGGCCATTTTAACGAGGTCTCTGCCATGGTCCTCGCTCGGGGCGGTAGCCGACTTACCGACGCTCAGAAACGATTCCCGACTCGCTGCATCCGGATTACAAGGCAGAAGTCCCTCTTCCACCAGAGCGGTATCTGGCGGGAGAACTGGTTCTGGTGCTGTTCTGTTGCTGTCCTCAGGCCACGACGTGAGGCCCGCCGACTGCGTGGGTGGGGTTGGGGTTGTGGCCAGGCGTGAGGAGCCGCCTGCACCTTCAATCAGCGTATTGCGGAAGGCTGTGACCTCGATGAGCAGGGAGCGGTTGCCGGTTGTGTTGGTGGGGTCATCGTTGACCTCAGCTACCCTGACGTTACCGGCGTTGTTGGCGTTGGCTTCTGACATGACGGCTCTCCTGCAGCGGCCTCGGGCCGCGTACGCGACTGACGCGGAACTTCAGAGCTTCGTGCTACCGGTCGAGGAAGCATCATCGCACGCTGCCTTCCGTAGAACACACAGAGAGTCGCTCCTAACACAGGGCGCACGCGGATGGAATCCGTGTTCTTCCGCGGTCGGCACGCGAGGTGTAGACGGCAGCTGAAATCCGCTGAAATCGGACGCCCTCGGCCGCGGCCAGGAGTTCGGCGACGGGTCGGCGCAGGGGCAACGCTCGGCGCGCGGATGCCAGAATTGGTGAAGGCCCGAGGAGCATGCTTTCGACGCGCCACGTCCGGCGGGGTGACATGCGTTTGCCGAAGGGGTTAGAGATCGAGGCATGGACGACGGCGACGCGACGGTGACGGTTCGCGTGACGCTGCCCGTGCTGGAGGGGTCGGGCGGCGCGACGGACGACGCGCTCGTCGGTGCCGAGCTTCGGCGCC
>CAIOSS010000578.1 GCA_903860995.1 uncultured delta proteobacterium
GCCCCAACACGGCGCCCGCCAACCGGCGCTACGTGATCCGCCGCACGGGCGAGCAGCCGCACCTCACCAACCAGACCGCGCAGCAGCAGGTGGCCAACCGCGGCGTGTTCGCGGCGCTGGGCGGCGCGGTGGCGATGGCCGCCGACGGGTCGAGCGGCATCCGCTCTCCCTTTGGCCAGATGACCGAGGCGGGCGACGCCGACGCCTCGCACCACGGCAACCTCACCGGCGACCTCGAGGGCGACTCCGGCGGCTTCGCGGGCCTCGACGGCGCGGGCCCCGGCTGGGGCGGCGGCGGCCAGCACGAGCAGGCCATCGGCGCCGGGCGCTTCAACACCCTGGGCCGCAGCGCGGGCTGCGCCGAGGGCGAAGACTGCCGCTACGGCCAGACCCGCGGCACCCTCCACGGCAACGGCCGCCGGACGCACCCGCCGATCGTGAACCCGATCGCTCCGACGGTGGTGGGCATCCCGGCCGACGTGATCCGCCGGGTGGTGCTGCGCAACATCGGCCAGGTCAACCACTGCTACCAGCAGGGGCTGGCGATCAACCCCGGGCTCACGGGCCGGGTCGCGGTGCGCTTCGTCATCGGGCCCAACGGCGCCGTGATGACCGCCGCGCCCGCGAGCGACAACCTCGGCATGCCCTCGGTGTCCGCGTGCATCGCGGGCGCGGTCCAGCGGTGGAGCTTCCCCGTCCCCGCGGAGACCGGCGTCATCACGGTCACCTACCCCTTCTCGCTCATCCCCGCCGACGGCTGATCGCCAGCCCCTCCTGAACCCGCCGCACCGACGACGCGCCGACGACGCGCCGAGCGTGGAATCCATGCCGACGATGGAGGCTCCGCGCGGCGTCATCGTGAGGCGGTGTAGGCCCACGATTTCCGTGCGCTCGTGTTGTCGGCGTCGAGAACGTGCGTGCTAAGGTCGTCGCCGTTTACGGTGTCTCATCCGCGCAACGGAGCGACCAGAGATGGCTGAAGATCCCTTAGTAACCCACGCTCGAACGCGCATCGGCCGGACGCTCCGCAACAAGTGGACGCTCGACAAGCTGCTCGGGGTCGGCGGCATGGCTGCGGTCTACGAGTGCACGCATCGCAATGGCTCGAAGGTAGCCATCAAGATGCTGCACCCGAACCTGATGTTCGAGACCAACTTCGCCCAGCGCCTGGTGCAGGAGGGTTACGTCGCCAACAAGATCAATCACCCCGCGGCGGTGAAGGTCTACGACGACGACACCGACGAGACCGACGGGTCGGTCTTCCTGGTGATGGAGCTGCTGCCCGGCCAGACGCTCTCGCAGTACCGCCGCGCGAAGAAGCGCTTCAACGAGCTCGAGACCCTGAAGATGCTCTCGCCGGTGCTCGAGTGCCTCGGCAACGCGCACCAGCACGGCATCGTCCACCGCGACATCAAGCCCGAGAACCTCTTCGTCCAGCCCGACGGCCAGGTGCGGGTGCTCGACTTCGGCATCGCCCGCGTCAGCGACAGCTCCAACGTCACGGCCACCCGCGCCGGCATGGTGGTGGGCTCGCCCGCGTACATGTCCCCCGAGCAGGCCCTCGGGAAGATGAACTCCGTCGGCCCGCAGACGGACGTCTACGCCGTCGGCGCCACCATGTTCGCGCTCATCTCGGGCACCACGCCGCACGCGGGCGAGTCGACGCAGGAGATGATCGTCCTCGTCGCCACGCAGCAGGCGCGCAAGCTGTCGGCGGTGTTCCCCGAGGTCAACCAGCGGGTGGCCGACGTCATCGACCGCGCGCTGCTCTACAACATCGCCGAGCGCTACACCGACGCCTTCGACATGCTCGCCGCGGTGCGCGAGGTCATCGCCGAGCTCGAGGGCGGCAAGAAGAGCAAGGTGCTCCCCACCTTCGCCGACGAAGAGGACGAGGGCGCCACCCAGGTGGCCCCGGCGCTGAAGTCCGGCAGCGGCCCCAGCACCAACTCGGGCCCGCGCCCCTCCGTGGGCGCCGGGCAAAACCGCCAGGGCACCGCGCCCGCCGTCACCGGCGACGTGCCGAGCAGCAAGATGCGCCAGGCCACGATGGCCCCCATGGGCGCCCCCTTCCGGGCCACCACCGGCGGCGCCCTGCCCATCGGCGCACCGCCCATCGGCTCGCCCCCCGCCTGGCCCATGGCCCCGGGCGCTCGGGCGCTCCCGGCCACGCAGGCCATGGAGGCCTTCCCGGTGCCGACGACCGGCAGCGACCAGCCCGACTCCATGCCCGGCAACTACATCAGCCAGCACGGGCAGCAGCCCGCGCCGGGCTCGACCTCCGGCATGCAGCCCTTCCCCGGCAGCAACAGCGGGATCAACTTCCCGCCGCCGGACGTCGGCACGTCGAGCGGTCAGCGCCCCGGGGTCAACACCAACATGGCCTGGGCGGCGCCTCCCACCGGCGAGGTTCCCCCCCCGAAGCCCCGCAACAACCGCATGATCTTCGGCGTGCTGGGCGCCCTGGTGGTGCTCGGCGGCGGCGCCGCGGTGGCCAGCTCGATGATGTCCGGCGACCCGGCCCCGACGCCCCCTACGGTCGCTCCCCGGGTGGCCGCCCGCCCGCCGCCGCCGGTCGTCGCCCCGACGCCCGCCGCCGACCCGACGCCCACGGCCGCTGCGGTCGTGGCCGCGCCCACGGCGGCACCGACTCCCCCGGCTCCGACGCCCCCGACCCC
>CAIOSS010000579.1 GCA_903860995.1 uncultured delta proteobacterium
CTATCCCGCTCCAGGTCTGTTCGTTTCCCTTCGCGAACTTGTTTTTTGCACCCTCGTTCGTCCGCGACACTAGCAGCCTCACGAGACTGCCCGGCCCCACTCCGGTCACGTCGGTAAGCCGACGCACGTCGCGCGCACGTTTCAAGTCGGCGACACGAATCATGTTCTCGTCGTCGGGCGTCACGTCGACCGGGGCTACCTTGCGCCCCAGTGCCGCAGCCAGACCCTGATTCGGCCGGCTGTTGTAGTTGACCAACAATGCCTCGAGCTGGGGGTACCAGACGTGCGAGTTGGTCGCGGCCATAAGGTCACCGATGAGGAAGCGCAATGAACGATGGAATGCGTCGAGCCTGGACATTCTCGCGTGCCTCCACGATGTCTTGGGTGATGCCGCTTCGTTTAAGCAAGGCCGCGAGCTCACCCAGATTTTCGCCGCCGCCGTCGCACCGGATACTGAGGATGGGCGGCACACCGTCTTCGGCATCGAGGGCATTTTGCCGCAGAATGTCTTCCATCGCGGCCGCTGTCTTTTTGGCCGAGACGCCGCCATTGTCGGTCACCAGGCCGCGGGCGTATGCGTATCTCGTATTCGGGTTCACGGCGGTAAAGATTGCGCCGCGCTTTGAATTTACGCCCGCATACTCTCGGAGGTACATTGTGTCGATGAGCCACACCCCGTGTGCCGCTCCGGTCGGGGCAAAGTTCTTCCGGTTCGGGGGCTTGACGCGCCGCGAAATCTGGGCGGCCGGTTGGTCACGCAGGAATGCCTGCGCTGACTTCAGGGTTGTCCCCGAGCGTTTGGCCAGCAACGCGGGGTTCCGTGTGCTAGTCGATGGGTTCTCATAAACTTCTCGGAGGGTCGGCATACTCGTTCTATCTTAGTCCCGCATTTTAGCGGTCACTGCCTGGCATTGGGGGCTGACCTTCACGTGGCAGACGAGCCGACAGTTAGCCTCCGTGTGTCCCATCTGGTTCGAGATGCGGTCGATGCTCCACCAGCCGGAAGAGGAGTCGCCCAAGTCTTCGCCGCACTGGGCGCAGGCGCAGCCCTGGCGCTCGAGTTGGGTGCGAACCCATTCGGCGGAAACGTAGTCGCGCACCGTGACGGCAAACCCGTGGTTCATATCGGCGCGGTAATGGCTCGCAAGACGATTGTTGATATCGAACGGTGCTCTCGCGCGCGCGGGGTGGCGTACCAGGATGATATCCAGGGTCGAGCAGCGGCTGACGGCCGTCCGGACCCACCGGTGGTCGGCCATGTGGTGGTCGACCTCGTGGATGAAGATTCGGTTACCGAGCGATAACCCCTGTACAGCGTGGTTCGTCGTGCAGTAGGGTCGGCGCAGGAACTTTGTCGCCTGGGCCATTGTCGGGGAGAACTCTTTGCCGTCGACATTGGTCACCGTCAAGCGCACTCCAACCTCGCACACGGTATATAGTTCGTTGGGGTTGAGTCGACCGCCCTTCACGGCTCCGCCACCATTGCCCAGCAGTTGCTGCCCCGGCAGATACTCGTTGGGTCGCTCTGGCTCGTGTATCGGATGGGCCCAGGCATTGACCTTAGCGACGGTTTCGCGAGTGGCTGCGATGTGCGGGCATCTCGCGTCCTCCTCGGTGAGGTCGTTGAAGTTGACGACGCGCAGCCCATGTCGCGCCAGGATGGCGGCCGGTCTCGTGCCCAGATCGGTTCGCAGGTCCTCGCACATGGCCTCCATTCGGCGGCCCTCGGACTCGTCCCCACATCGTTTCGAATACTGGAGGGTCAGGCGTCGCGGGAACAGCTCGGCGAAGATAGCTTCGTAATACTCATCTGGATTGATGCTCGCAGCCAGGAACTACTTAACGGGGCGGAGCTGCCCCGGGTCACCGGCCATCGTGTAGGCGATGTCCGGATACTTTCGCATGAACCTCGCGATCCACTCCAGTTCGCGGACGGTGTACAAGTATGGTTC
>CAIOSS010000580.1 GCA_903860995.1 uncultured delta proteobacterium
CGCCCCGCCCGCGGAACCTCCTGCGTCTCTTCCCGGGCGGCCGCTGCCGGCGCAGCCACCGCGGGGCCGCTGCGAGTCCATGGCGGCGCTGGGGCGTCCTGCGCGAGGCACTCCGCCCCGCACAGCAGCGCCGCCCCGGCCATCGATCGTCTAGCCGTCGTGTAGGCGGGTTGCACGGCCTGTGTGGCCTATCACTCCGGCGCGACCTCTTCCACCCCGGGCTCCGTCGGCGCCGGCGGCACCAGCGACTCGCTCGACCCGCTGTCAGCCTCGGGCTCGGCCACCGGCTCGACGGCCACCACCTTCTCGTCGCTGTCGAGCCGGATGATGCGCACGCCCTGGGTGTTGCGACCCGCCTGGCGCACCTCGCTCACCTTCGTCCGGATGATCTGGCCCCGGTCGGTGATCACCATGAGCTCCATCGCCTCGGTGACCAGGTCGAGGTCGACCACGGCGCCGTTACGCTCGCTCGCGTCGATGGCGATGATGCCGACCCCGCCGCGGCTCTGGCACCGGTGCTCCTCGACCGGCGTGCGCTTGCCGTAGCCGTTGGCGCACACCGTGAGCACCTGCTGCACCAGCGGGTCGTCGATGACGTCCATCGAGACCACCGTGTCGTCGTCGCGCAGGTCGATGCCGCGCACACCGCGCGAGTCGCGCCCCACCTGCCGGATGTCGTCGACCTTGAAGCGGATGGACATGCCACCGCGGGTGCCCAGCATGATCTCGTGCCCGGGGTCGGTGACCACCGCCCGCAGCAGCGCGTCGCCCTCCTCGATGGCCACCCCGATGATGCCCGTCTGGCGGATGTTGGCGTATGCCGAGAGCGTCGTGCGCTTCACCAGCCCCTGGGCCGTCGCCGTCACGAGGTCGAGGCCCTCCTTGAACTCGCTCACGGGCACCACCGCGGCGATCTTCTCGCGCTCGGCGCCCTGCTTCTCGCTCGTGTCGATGCCCACGAAGTTCACGATGGAGCGCCCCTTCGAGGTGCGCGACCCCTCCGGGATCTCGTAGACCTTCTTCAGGAACACCCTCCCCCGGTCGGTGAAGAACAGCACGTGGTCGTGCGTGCTCGCCACGAAGAAGCGGTTGATGAAGTCGTCGTCGCGGGCCTCCATCCCGATCTTCCCGCGACCTCCCCGGCGCTGCGCCCGGTAGTCCGAGAGCGCCGTGCGCTTGATGAAGCCCTTGTGCGAGCAGGTGACCACCATCTGCTGCCGCGCGATGAGGTCTTCGATGGAGATCTCCCCCTCGTCGGCCACGATCTCCGTGCGCCGCGGGTCGGCGTAGCGCGCCCGCACGTCGATGAGCTCGCCCCGGATCACGCTCATCAGCACCCGCTCGTCGCCGAGGATGGACTGCAGCCGCGCGATGGTGTTGGACAGCTCGCCGTACTCCACCGCCAGCTTCTCTCGCTCCAGGCCCGTCAGCCGCGCGAGGCGCATGTCGAGGATGGCCTTCGCCTGCCGCTCGGTGAGCCGGTACTCCGGCTGCCCCGCCGCCGCGGCGATCTCCTCCTCGGGCCGCCCCGCGCGCCGCACGAAGTCCTCCAGGCCGTGCAGCGGCAGCGCCATCAGCCGCTCGCGCGCCGTGTCGACGTCCGGGCTCTCGCGGATGGTCTTGATCACCCGGTCGATGTCCGTGGTGGCCATGCCGAGGCCGAGCACCACCTCGCGCTGGGCCTCCGCGGCGCGCAGCTCGAAGCGCGTGCGGCGCGTCACCACGTCGCGCCGGTGGTCGATGAACACCCGGAGCATCTCGCCCAGCGAGAGCACCTTGGGCTGCCCCCCGACGATGGAGAGGTTGATCACCCCGAAGCTCTCCTGGAGCTGGGTGTTCTTGTAGAGCTGGTTGAGCACCACGCTGGCGTTGGCGTCGCGCTTGAGCTCGATGACCACCCGCATGCCCTCGCGGGAGCTCTCGTCGCGCAGGTCGGAGATGCCCTCGAGCCGCTTCTCGCGCACGAGCTCGGCCATCTTCTGGAGCATCGTGGCCTTGTTGACCTGGTACGGGATCTCCGTGACCACGATCTGCTCGCGGTCGCCCTTGGCCATCGGCTCGATGGCGCAGCGCGCGCGCATGATCAGGTTGCCGCGCCCCGTGGCGAGCGCCTGCCGGATGCCGTGCTTGCCGTAGATGAGCCCCCCGGTGGGGAAGTCCGGGCCCTGCACCACGGTCATCAGGTCGTCGAGCGTGGCGTGCGGGTTGTCGATCATCATGATCGTCGCGTCGACGATCTCGCCGAGGTTGTGCGGCGGGATGTTGGTCGCCATGCCCACCGCGATGCCGCCCGCCCCGTTGACCAGGAGGTTGGGGTAGCGGGCGGGCAGCACCAGCGGCTCGCGCTCGCTCGCGTCGAAGTTGTCGCCGAAGTCGACGGTCTCCTTCTCGATGTCCTCGAGGAGCTCGCCGGCGATCTTCGCCAGGCGGGCCTCGGTGTAACGCATCGCCGCGGGGGGATCGCCGTCGACGGAGCCGAAGTTGCCCTGCCCGTCGACCAGCATCATCCGCATGGCGAAGTCCTGCGCCATGCGAACGAGGGCGTCGTAGACGGACTTGTCGCCGTGGGGGTGGAACTTGCCCAGCACCTCGCCCACGACGCGCGCGCACTTCTTGTACGGCTGGCTGGCGAAGAGCCGCATCTCGTTCATCGCGTACAGGATTCGCCGGTGCACCGGCTTGAGCCCGTCGCGCGCGTCCGGGATGGCGCGCCCGACGATCACGCTCATCGCGTAATCGAGGTAGCTCCGCTGCATCTCCTCCTGGATGAGGATGGGCACCGTGCCCCCAGAACCCGATCCCCCATCCGCCCGTTCATTGTTGTCCGCCATGGCGCGAACGGTC
>CAIOSS010000581.1 GCA_903860995.1 uncultured delta proteobacterium
AGGTTCTTCCAGCAGGAGCTCGCGCACCGCGGGCGCACCCGCGAGTCCTTCGCCAGCACCCCCCCCTTCGGCGGACCCATCGCCGCGCAGCTCAGCTTCACGCCCGCCGCGTGCACCGGCACCGACGGCGTCGGGAGCGACGGCGCGCTGCGCTGGTCGGGCGGCCGCGCGCGCTACCTCTACGTGCTCGAGCAGGGCACACCGAACCCCGGCGTCCCGCCCAACCTCGACCTCCCCACCGGCACCCGCTGGCTCGCGGAGGTCCCCTTCACGGCCGAGCCCTTCGCGAGCGGCGTCACCTACGGGACCCTCCCCCCCAACGCTACCCAGCGCGTGCCCGCTGCCGGCGCGCCCCCCGCGCTCGCGCCCGGCGCGACGTACTACCTCTATGTGCTGGAGGACGTCGGCATCCCGATCACCCGCTGCCTCTTCACCGTCCCCCGCTGACGTCACAATACCCGCCGCGGGAGTGGCTCCGGCCACCCCGCCTCGTGTACTCCATGCTCCATGGATTACGACCTCAAGATCACCGGTGGAACCCTGGTCGACGGCACCGGCGCCCCCGCCCGCCGCGCCGACGTGGCCGTGCGCGACGGGCGCATCGTGGCGGTGGGCGAGTGCCCCGGCGCCGCCGCCCGCACCCTCGACGCCGACGGGGCGATCGTCACCCCGGGCTTCGTCGACATCCACTGTCACTACGACGGCCAGGTGTCCTGGGACGAGACCCTCTCGCCCTCGGCCTCGCACGGCGTCACCACCTGCGTGATCGGCAACTGCGGGGTGGGCTTCGCGCCGGTGCACGAGCGCGACCGCGCGCGGCTCATCGCGCTGATGGAGGGCGTGGAGGACATCCCCGGCTCGGCGCTCGCCGAGGGCATGCAGTGGAGCTGGGAGAGCTTCCCGGAGTTCCTCGACGCCCTCGCCGCGAAGCCGCGGAGCATCGACGTGCTGGCGCAGGTTCCGCACGACGCGCTGCGGGTGTTCGTGATGGGCGACCGCGCCGTGGCCCATGGCGTCGCGACGGCCGACGACATCGCCCGGATGCGCGAGATCGTGCGCGAGGCCCTGCTCGCCGGCGCGGCGGGCTTCTCCACGGGGCGCTCGGACAACCACGTCTCGGTGACCGGCGAGGCCACCCCCGCGTCGGAGTCCGGGGCCGCCGAGCTGGCCGGCATCGCGGGCGCCTTCGAGGGCCTCTCGCACGGGGTTCTCCAGGCCGTGAGCGACTTCGACATGCCCAAGGGCCCCGATCGCTTCGACGCGGAGTTCGACGTCATCGAGCGCATGGCCGAGGGGGCCTCCGGGCACCCGGTGTCCATCTCGCTGATGCAGCGCGACATGGAGCCCGACCAGTGGCGGCGCATCCTCGCGCGGGTCGAGGCCGCCGACGCGCGGGGCGTGCCGATGCGCGTGCAGGTGGCGCCGCGGGCCATCGGCGTGCTGCTCGGCCTCGAGGCGACCGTCCACCCCTTCATGGGCTTCCCCTGCTACAAGGCCATCGCGCACCTGCCCCTGGCCGGGCGCGTGGCGGCGATGCGCGACCCGGCCTTCAAGGCCCGGCTGCTCACCGAGCAGTCCGAGAAGGTCGCCGGGGACGGGAGCAAGATCCCTCCGCTGGCCGACCTGCTGCTCGCGCGCATCGAGATGGTGGCGCTGCGGCTCTTCCGGCTGGGCGTGCGGCCGACCTACGAGCCCACGGTGGAGCAGTCGCTCTACGCCGAGGCGCAGGCCACGGGGCGCCCGCCGCTGGACGTCGTGTACGACGCGCTGCTCGACCACGACGGCCACGAGCTGCTGTATTTCCCGCTCTACAACTACACGGAGTTCTCGCTCGACAACGTGCGCGCGATGCTCGGCCACCCGCTCTCGCTGCTGGGCCTGAGCGACGGCGGCGCCCACGTCGGCACGGTCTGCGACGCCTCGTACTCCACCTTCGCGCTGATGCACTGGGCGCGCGACCGGGCCGAGGGGCGCATCCCCCTGGAGGTGCTGGTGAAGAAGCTCGCCCACGACACTGCTCGCTTCATCGGCCTGCGCGACCGCGGCACCGTGGCGGTGGGCCAGCGGGCCGACCTCAACGTCATCGACCTGGCGAACCTGGCGCTGCACCGCCCGCGGATGACCGCCGACCTCCCGGCGGGCGGCAAGCGCCTGGTGCAGGACGCGACGGGCTACCGCGCGACCCTGGTCGCGGGGCAGGTCATCGTCGACCACGACCGGATGACCGACGCGCGGCCGGGCACGCTCGTGCGAATGGGTCGCGCGTAGGGCTCTGGAGACGTGAGCCTGCGCTCGGCGTCGCCGCGACCGCAGAGGCTGGCCATCGGCCACGCCGTGCACCACGTGAAGGCGAGCGGCGAGACCATGCCCAAGGTGTTCGAGGGCCGGGCGCTGGAGATCGGTCCTCATGAGGAGCGCGCGCTCCGCAGGGGCCACTCGATGCGGCCCATCACCCCGCGGCGCTACCACGCCGGGCCCCACGGCGTGGACCTGCGCGTCAACGGCGGGGTCGTCGCCACCGCGAGCTTCGACCTGCGGCGGTGAGCGCCCGCGCCGCGGGTCATCCCGGCGTGATGCGCCGCAGGTCGAGGCCGCCCGGGTACATGTACGAGGTGTACGGCGCGACGCCGTAGACCTTGAGCCCGATGCCCTGACCGCCGGGGCTCACCAGGCGGTGGTCGCCGGGCGCGATGGGGAGCGTGTAGACGGTGAAGCCGCCGACGTCGGAGGACGACCCGCGCAGCGCGACGCCGTCCATCTCCAGGGTGTAGGAGTAGAGCCCGTTGGGGCGCGAGAAGGTCAGCGGGTTGAACTGGTACGCCGTGATGGGCCCGTCGCTGTGCACGTGGTACGCGCCGCCCCGCCGGAGCGTGGAGACCGCGGCGTCCCAGGGGATGCAGAACTCGCCGATCTGCACGCAATTGGGGTTGAGCTGCACGAGGTCGACGACCCACGGGAGGGTCACCGTCTCCACGGCGCCGGGCGCCAGCGCGACGACGCGCGGGGCGGTGAGCGAGCCGCGCCGGGGTTGCACGCGAGGCAGCCGCGGCCCTCACGCACAGGGGGGTGGCGCGTCGATGCGGCTCGCGACGTTGGCGCGGGGCCCCGCGTCGGCCCGGGTGAGGGGCCGAGGCTCGTCGGCGCAGCCGAGCCACAGGGCGCACACGAGCGGGACGAGTCGTCGAGGGTTCATCGCGGCGGCGATGATATCCCTTCAGATGCGCTCGACGGAGAGGACCCCCTTCACCTTCTGCAGGGCCTTCATCACGCTCTTGAGCGAGCCGAGGTCGGTGATGGTGAAGGTGAAGAGGTTGACCGCGCGCTCCTCCTCGGCGGCGCGGCAGTTGGCCTCCTCGATGTTGACCCCGCACTTGGAGAAGGTGTTGCCCACCTCCGCGAGGAGCCCCGGGCGGTTGGCGGTGATCACCCGCAGGCACACCGGCCGGGACATCTTGGCGCCCTCGTCCCAGCTCACGGTCACGCGGCGCTCGGGGTCGATGTCGAGGCCCTTGGTGCAGCTCCGGCGGTGCACCGAGATGCCCCTGCCCCGGCTGATGTAGCCGACGATCTGGTCGCCGGGCAGCGGCGAGCAGCACTTCGCGAAGCGCACCAGGATGTTGTTCTCGCCGTCGACCAGGATGCCGTTGGAGTCGCGGCCGGTGACCTTGCGCATCACGCGCTCCATGGTCCCCTGCTTGATGTCCGGCGGCGCCTGGCTCTCCGGCGGCATCAGGCTGCGCACCACCGACTCGGCGCCGTAGCGCCCGTAGCCCACCTGGATGATGAGCTCGTCCACGCTCTGGGCCTTGGCGTCCTCGAGGGCGCGGCCGAGGGCGTTGGTCTTGAGCACCTTGGCGAAGCTCAGCCCCGCGGCGTGCAGCGCCCGCTCGATGAGGTCGCGGCCCAGCTTGAGCGCCGACTCGCGCTGCTCGGCGCGGATGAAGCTGCGGATCTTGCTGCGCGCCCGCGACGTGACCGTGAACTCCAGCCAGTCCTTGTTGGGGTGGCGGTTGGGGTCCGTGAGGATCTCCACCACGTCGCCCGAGCGCAGCTGGTAGCGCAGCGGCACGATCTGCCCGTTGACCCGCGCGCCGGTGCACTTGTTGCCGACGTTGGAGTGCACCGCGAAGGCGAAGTCGACCGGCGTCGCCGTGCGCGGAAACACCTTGATCTCCCCGCGCGGCGTGAACACGTACACCTCGTCCTGGAAGAGGTCGACCTTCACGCTCTCCAGGAATTCCTGCGGGTCCTTCAGCTCCTGTTGCCACTCCATGAGCTGCCGCAGCCAGTGGAAGCGCTGGGCGTCCTTGTGGTCGATGGCGTGGCCCGCCACGTTCTTCGGGCGCTCCTTGTACTTCCAGTGCGCGGCGATGCCCTGCTCGGCGATGCGGTGCATGTCGCGGGTGCGCAGCTGCACCTCCATGCGCTCGCGGTCGGGGCCCAGCACGGTGGTGTGCAGCGACTGGTACCCGTTGGGTTTGGGCAGCGCGATGTAGTCCTTGAAGCGCCCGGGGATGGGGGTGAAGAGCGAGTGCACCACCCCGAGCACGGCGTAGCAGTCGGCCGCCGACTCGACCACGGCGCGGAACGCGATGACGTCCCACACCTGCTCGAACTCGCACTTGGACTGCTGCATCTTCCGCCA
>CAIOSS010000582.1 GCA_903860995.1 uncultured delta proteobacterium
AGGGCGACCAGCAGCGCGATCGATCGGCACAGGGTCTTCACTACCGGGCCACTTCAACGCGCCGCGCTAGGGTCCGTCAAATGGGGGCCGACTGACCACCCTCGTCCAGCACCTTCGACCAGTCCAGGCGGTCGGAGTCCCCGGAGCGGGGCAGGGCCTGCTGGAGCGCCGCGAGGAGGGCGGCGCGCGCGAGCATGACCTTCTTGGGGTCGCAGCGTGCGGAGAGGCGCCAGGTGACCTTCTCGCCGTTGAAATCGAGCGGCCCTTCCAGCTCGACGGGGCCGCGGAGGTCGTGGGCCGCGGGGTCGTCGATGAGCGGCTGCACGGCGGCCAGCAGCGCGGCGCTGGCGCGGGCGACCGGAACGCTCCACGGCGAGCTCACCTCCACGACGGCGCGCTGCCAGGAGTGGGTGCGGTTGGTGACCGTCCCGATGCCCCCGTTGGGGATGAAATGCAGCGGCCCGGCGGCGTCGCGGAGCACGGTGACCCGCATGGTCATCTCCTCGACGGTGCCCGTGATGGCGCCCACGGAGATGGTGTCGCCCACGGCGTACTGGTTCTCCATCAGGATGAAGAAGCCGCCGAAGAAGTCCTTCACGACGGTCTGGGCGCCGAAGCCCACGGCGACGCCCGCGATGCCCGCGCCGGCGAGCACCGGGGTGACGTCGAGGCCGATGCTCGCGAGCAAGGTCACCGTGGCGGTGCCGTACACGACCGCGCGCGCCACCGAGCCGGAGACGCGCACAAGGGTCTCCACGCGCTGGCTCTGGTGCACCATCGACGCGGTGGCGGTGGAGCCCTGGGTCGAGCGGGCGCCCGCCCGGGCGCTGACGAAGCGCTCGAGCCGCGGCACCAGCGCCAGGAGCGCTCGGGCCACGACGATGGTGATGGTGATGCGCAAGCTCGCGGCGAGGACGAGGCGCACGATCGTGGGCAGCGCGGCCCAGAACTGCAACGCCACCGCACTCGCTCCCTGCGCCGATCGCCCGGTGTATTGCATCGCGCCGGAAGATACTTCGTCCGACGGGCGGCCTGGTACACACTCCGCGGCGTGGAGCTGCTGATCACCGGGGCGACCGGTTTCCTGGGGCGCGCGCTGGCGGCGCGGCTGGTCCGCGAGGGGCATCGGGTGCGGGCGCTGGTGCGGGCGGGGTCAGACCCCGCGGCGCGCGAGCGGCTGGCGGCGCTGGGCGTGGTCGAGCGCGTGGGGGCGGTCACCGACGAGCCGTCGGTGCGGGCCGCGACGGCGGGCGTCGAGGCCGTGGTGCACTGCGCGCAGGTCGGGTCGCGCGCCCCGCGGGCGCTCGCCGACGGGGTGAACCTCATCGGCGCGGAGAACGTGCTCGATGCCGCGAAGCGGGCCGGGGTGGCGCGGCTGGTCTTCCGGTCGAGCGAGGTGGTCACCCGCGGGGCCGAGGGGCGCAGCCACGTCGACGAGGAGTACCCCTCGCCGCCGCGCTTCACCGACCGCGCGGCCGAGGCGCTCTCCCTCGCCGACGACCTGGTCCAGGCCGCCCACGGCGACGCGCTCGCGACGGTGGTGATACGCCCCGGCACCCTGTGGGGCGCGGACGACACACGCTGGCTGCCGGAGGTGCTGCGCCGCGTCCGCGCCGGGCGCTGGCGCTGGGTCGACGGCGGTCGGGCGATGGTGCCTACGAGCCACGTCGACAGCGTGGTCGACGCGATGGTGCGCGCGCTCGCGCTGGCACCCGCAGCCCCGCGGGTGTTCTACGTCACCGACGACGAGCGGGTGACGGCGCGGGAGTTCGTGACGCGCGCGGTGGCCGCGGCCGGGGGAGGGAAGGTCGACGCGTCGAGCCTGCCCTACTGGGTGATGGAGCCGCTGGGGTGGTTGGCCGAGCGCAGCGGCGACCCGCTCGGGTGCACCCGGGCGGAGGTCTCGCGCCTCGGGCAGACGGGCTTCTTCAACGTGCAGCGGGCCCGCAAGGAGCTCGGGTGGAAGCCCGTGCTGAGCGTCGACG
>CAIOSS010000583.1 GCA_903860995.1 uncultured delta proteobacterium
CCCGCATCACCACGGCGGAGCCGTACTTGTGCTCCGCCATCGCCTTCACCACGTCCGCGAGGGGCGTCTCAGGCGACACCGAGAACACGTTCGACACCATCGCCTCCGAGACCTTCACCTCCGCGGGGTTCACGTCGGGCAGCGTCTCGATGAGGTGCAGGTCGTGGAGGGTGATCATCCCCACCAGCCGGCTCTCCACCACGACCGGCAGGTGGCGGATCTGGTGCGCCCGAAGCACCGCGTGCGCGTCTGCGAGCGTCTCGTCGGCCCCGATCGTGTGGGGCGCGCGCGTCATGAACCTCTGGACAGTGGGGCTTGGGTTGAGCATCGCTCCTCGCGTTTCACCCGCGGCTTGCACGGGGGGCGCCGAGTCGTTGGAGTGACCGCGTTCCGGCGCTCATCGCGCCGACATCGTCGCTGCATCGCATGTGCCGCCAGGCGCCGCGTGCCCGTCGCGGCGTTTGGGGGATCGACGTCGGCGGCGGAGACTGCATCCTGTGGCTCCGTCATGGATCCCTCGAACACACCCATCGTCCCCCCCGTCGTGCGCGCCGCGCACTTCGACGACCGCGCCCGCTGGAACGGCTTCGTCGAGCGCCACCCCCACGCGTCGGTCTATCACCGCTGGGAGTGGGGCGAGCTCTTCCGCGACGTCTACCGCACCTGCTGGCGCCCGCTCATCGCCCTCCGCGGCGCGCGGGTCTGCGGCGTGCTCCCGCTCGTGCGCCTCTCGTCCGTGCCCTTCGGCACGCAGCTCGTCTCGCTCCCCTACTTCGGGCACGGCGGCGCCATCGCCGACGATGACGAGACCTACCGCGCCCTCTTCGACGCCGCCCGCGCCCTGCTGCCCGCGGAGGGCGCCGCGCGGGTCGAGCTCCGCCACGCGCACCCGGTGCCCGTCGAGGGGATGGCCACCCGCGCCGACAAGGTGCTGATGCAGCTCGCGCTCCCCGACGACCCCGAGGCGCTGCTCAAGGCGCTGGGGCCGAAGCACCGCGCGGACATCCGTCGTCCCGAAAAGGAGGGCCTCACGGCGCACCTCGGCGGCGAGGAGCTCATCCCCGAATACCATGCCGCGTACTCGTCGGTGATGCGCGACCTCGGGAGCCCAGGGCACAGCGCGCGGCTCTTCCGCGAGGCGCTGCGCCGGATGCCCGACCGATGCTGGGTGGCCGTCGTGCGCTACCAGGGGCGCCCCGTCGGCGGCGGCTTCCTCGCGGGCATGGGCGACACGCTGGAGATCCCCTGCGCGGGCTCGCTCCATGAGTTCACCCGCCTCCGCGGCAACATGCTCCTCTACTGGACCATCCTGTCCGAGGCCATCCGCCGCGGGTACAAGACCTTCTCCTTCGGGCGCTCGTCCCTCGACTCGGGCACCTACGCCTTCAAGAAGAACTGGGGCGCCGCGCCCGTGCCGCTGGCCTACCACTACCTCCTCGCCGCGGGCCAGGCGCTGCCCGAGCTCAAGCCCGACAACCCGAAGTTCGCGCGGGTGATCGCCGCCTGGCAGCGCCTCCCGGTGCCCGTCGCCCGGGTCGTGGGGCCGCAGGTGGTGCGCTGGATCCCCTAAGCGGCGTAGTCTTCCGGGCGCCATGACCCTCAACGCACTCACCGTCGACGTGGAGGAGTACTTCCAGGTCGAGGCCCTCGCCCGCCACGTCGACCGCGACGAGTGGGACCGCCTGGAGTCCCGCGTCGTATGGGAGACCTCCGCGCTGCTCGACCTCTTCGCGCGCGAAGGCGTCCACGCCACCTTCTTCACCCTCGGCTGGGTCGCGCGGCGGCATCCCCCGCTGGTGCGCCGCATCGTCGCCGGGGGCCACGAGCTCGCCTGCCACGGCGACGGGCACCGCATGATCACCCAGATGTCCCCGGCGGAGTTTCGCGCCGACATCCGCGCCGCCAAGGCCACCCTCGAAGACATCGGCGGCGTGCGCGTCGACGGCTACCGCGCGCCCACCTTCTCGGTCGTCGAAAGCACCCGCTGGGCGCTCGACGCCCTGCGCGACGAGGGCTTCACCTACGACGCCAGCATCTTCCCCATCCGCCACGACCGCTACGGCATCCCCACGGCGCCGCGCGCCCCGCATCGCATCGCCTCGGGCGAGGGCGCCGGGCTCGTGGAGTTTCCGAGCAGCACCCTCCGCGTCGCCGGGCGCAACCTCCCCGTCGGCGGCGGCGGCTACCTCCGGCTGCTCCCGATGGCCTACACCCGCTGGGCGCTCGACCGCATCGCATCCGAGGGATCGCCCTTCATGGTGTACCTGCACCCCTGGGAGATCGACGCGCAGCAGCCCCGCTTCCCCCTCGGGCGCCTCGCCACCCTCCGCAGCTACCACAACGTCGACCAGATCGTGCCGCGGCTCACCGAGCTCCTGCGGGCGTACTCCTTCGGGCCTGCGCGCGCGGTGCTCCAGTCCCTCGACCTGCTCCCGCCGCCGCCCGCCGGGGTCGCCGCGTCGGTCACGGCGTAGCGCTGCCCCGATGGCCGAGCCGTCATTCATCGTCTTCGGCGACGACTGGGGCGCGCACCCCTCCAGCGTGCAGCACCTCTTCAAGCGCCTCGCGCGCACCCACCGCACGCTCTGGGTCAACACCCTCGGGCTGCGCCCGCCGCGCCTCGACCGCCGCGACGCCGCCCGGGTGGTGCGCAAGCTGCGCGCGATGCTCGGGCCCCGCGCCGAGGCCTCCGCCCCCGGGCCTGGGCCCGATCGCGACCTCGACCTGCACGTCGTCGCGCCGCCGATGCTCCCGTGGATGCGCCCCGCGCCGCTGCGCCTCGCCAACCGCGAGAGCGTGCGCTTCGTCGTGGGCCGCGCCGCCGCGCGCCTCGGCCTGCGCGACCCCGTCGTGGTCACCACGGTGCCCAACGGCGTCGACGGCCGCGGCCTCGCGGGCTCGCGCTGCCTCGTCTATTACTGCGTCGACGATTTCACCAACTGGCCCGGCGTCGACCGCGCGGCGGCCGCCTCCCTCGAGCGCGAGCTCCTCGACACCTGCGACGCCGTGCTCGCCACCAGCCAGAACCTCGCCGACACCCGTCGCCCCCGGCGCGGCGCGGCCACCCTTCTCCCGCACGGGGTCGACGTCGAGCACCTCGCGACCGCCTGCGATCCGGGCACCCCTGCGCTCGCGGGCGTGCGCCGCGGCCGCCCGGTGCTGGGCTACCTCGGGCTCGTCGACGCGCGCCTCGACGTCGAGCTGGTGATGGGCGTCGCCCGCGCGCGGCCCGACTGGGACCTCGTGTTCGTCGGGCCCACCGACACCGCGCCCGACCCCCGGCTGCGCGGTGACAACGTCCGCTTCGTCCCGGCCGTCTCGTACGGGCGCCTGCCCGAGGCGCTGGCCGCCTTCGACGTGGCGATGCTCCCCTACGTGAAGAGCGAGCTCACCCGCTCGATCAACCCCCTCAAGCTCCGCGAGTACCTCGCATCGGGTCGGCCCATCGTGGCCACGTCGCTCCCAGAAGTGGCCCGCTACGCCCCGGAGGTGCGCCTCGCCGACACCGCCGCCGACACCGTGACCGCCGTCGCCGCCGCGCTCGCGGGCCCCTCCGACCGCCGCGCCGCCCGCGCCCCGCTGCTCGTCGGCGAGACCTGGGACGACCGCGCCCGCACCTTCCTCGACCGCTGCCTCGCCGCGCGCGACGGCGCCCCTGCCACCCCGCGAGACCCTGCATGAGCCCGCCATGGATCCACCGCGCCCTCGAGCGCGTCGACCGCCGCAACGCCCACCTCTGGGCTCCCGACCTCGCCGCCTCGGCGCTGCGCCGCGAGGCCCCGGTGGAGGGCCACCCCGTGCACGTCTACGTGTGCGTGGCCGACCACTTCGAGCCTCGGTGGCGCAAGCCCTCCCTCGACGAGGAGCGCCGCCGGGTGCGCCTCTGGGCCGACGGGTACCCCGCGCTGGCGGCCCGCCACCGCGACAGCTTCGGCCGCGCGCACCAGCGCACGCTCTTCTTCCCGGTGGAGGAGTACCGGCCCGAGCACATGCACGCCATCAACGAGCTCGTGGGCAAAGGGCTCGTCGACGTCGAGGTGCACCTGCACCACGAGAACGACACCGCCGACAACCTCCGGCGCACCCTCGCGGACTTCGCCGCCCTCCTGCACGAGGAGCACGGCCTGCTGCGCAAGGACCCGGCGACGGGGAAGGTCACCTGGGCCTTCATCCACGGCAACTGGGCGCTCGACAACGCGATGCCCGACGGGCGGTACTGCGGCGTCGACGACGAGCTCTCGGTGCTGCTCGACGCGGGCTGCTACGTCGACATGACCATGCCCTGCGTGCCCTCTCCCGCGCAGGGCCGCGTGGTCAACCAGATCTACTACGCGCGCAGCAGCCCCGGGCGCTCGCGCGGCCATGACACCGGGCGCGAGGCCCTCGTCGGGACGGCGGCCCGGGACGGCGAGCTCATGCTCATCCCGGGGCCGCTGGCGCTGCACTGGAAGTCCCGCGCGGCGGGCCTCGTGCCGCGCGTCGAGGCGGCGATGCTCGAGCCCGAGAACCCGGTGCCCTTCGAGCAGCGGGTGGGGTCATGGCTGGAGCACGGCGTGGCCCTGCGCGGCGCGCCCAACCACCGCTTCGTGAAGCTGCACGCGCACGGGTGCAACGGCGACGCGCCGGAGTGGTTCCTCCGCGAGGGAGGGCCCTTCGACCGGCTGCTCACCACCCTCGAGCGCGCGACCGCCGACACGCGGCGCTGGGTGCTCCACTACGTCACCGCGCGGGAGCTCTACGAGACCGTGAAGTCCCTCGAAGACGGCACCCGCTCCAACACCTGAACCCCCTCAACACCTGCACACCGGATATCCCCCATGCGTACGGGCCTTGGCTGGGCGATTCTCATGATCACGGTGCTCATCGCCCTGGTCCGCAACCCGCGCTTCGCGGTGTTCGGGATGGTGGCCTGTGACACCATCCGACCGGGCGACGAGTTCATCGAGTTCGGGATGGAGACCGTACGGTTCTCCCTCACCTACTACGCCGTCGCGCTCGGGCTGCTGATCGTCTTCTACAAGCGCTACCGGCTCACGTCGGACCGCTTCCACTGGGCGATCCTGTTCCTGTTCATGAGCGTCGTGAACTCGGTGCTGCACGCGCCCTGCTTCGGCCCCGGGCTCGTGCAGATCGACAACTATTACAAGATGCTCCTGCAGTACTACCTGATCTGCGCGTTCATGCGGAACGACGCGCACTTGCGGGAGCTGTACTGGGCCATCTCCACCGCCAGCGTGGTCGTCGCGATGCGCTTCGTCTGGGGGAAGTTCCACCTCAACGAGCGCAACTTCGAGGGCGCCACGGGTGATCGCAACGAGATGGCGATGACCATGGTGATGACGGTGCCCTTCCTGTTCATGCTGGGGCTCACCACGAAGCGCATGTACGTGCGCCTCTTCGCCTGGTTCTGGATCCTCCCGCTCGCCCTCACGGTGCTCTTCTCGCTCTCCCGCGGCGGCATGCTCGGCCTCGGCGCCGTCGGGGGCTACCTGCTCTACCGCCTGCACCACAAGCGATGGCTGGCGGTGGTCGGGGTGATGGTCGCGCTGGTGGGCCTGGCCAACCTGCCGACGGAGGTCACCGCGCGCTTCATGACCATCGGGCGCGCCTCGAAGACCGACGCGAGCGCCATAGGCCGGCTCAACGCCTGGGCCGCCGCGCGCAACATGGCCAAGGACCGTCCGCTCTGGGGTATGGGCAGCGGCAACTTCCTCGTGCGCTTCCAGCAGTACGCGCCGGTGCCCACGGACATCCACGTGGCGCACTCGTCGCTCTACCAGCTGCTGGGCGAGCAGGGCTTCGTGGGCCTCGGCATCTGGCTCTACCTGGTGGTGATGTGCTGGCTCGTCGCGAGCTGGTGCGAGATGCGCCTGGAGCGCATCCACAAGAACACCTGGAACGAGCCGCGCTACATGCTCGTCGCCGTGAAGGCGAGCTGGATCGGGTACGCCCTGTGCGGCGCGTTCCTCTCCCAGGAGGACATGGACTTCTTCTACCACCTGCTCGCGATCACCTCGCGCTACACGGTGTTCGTCGGCGAGTACGAGAAGAACTTCTTCCAGGAGCGGGCGGCGCTGGCGCAGGGCGAGCGCTTGACGATGCCCGTGCCGCTGAACGACCGGCTGACCAACCCGCTGCTCGGGCCGGGCTAGCCGCGGGGTCGGGTCTACGGAATCGACCGCCCACGCTGTCAGGCGTCGTTGTTCCCTCCCTGTCCCCGGCGGCGCTGCGACGCGGTCCCCCGGTGGAGCCTTCCGCCGAGCGCCCTACAGCGCCCCTTCGATCGGCGGGGAGATCGCGCTGGGCATGACTCCGCGCCGTCAGTAGGGGGGGGGCTTGCGGTGAATCGATCGCCGGCCCGAGCACGTCTCTCGACACGATGACGTTCGGAGGTACAAGCCGATGATGATCCTTGATCGACGTGGTTTCGGCGCTCTCCTGCTCGCGGCGACGGCGTCGCTGGCCGCCGCCCCGGCGCTGGCGCAGCCGACCCCGGCGGGGCCGGACCCGCGGCGGTGGGTCGAGGGGCGCCTCGGCG
>CAIOSS010000584.1 GCA_903860995.1 uncultured delta proteobacterium
ACTCCGCGGAGGGGTCGACCGCGGGGAGCACGGCGGTGACCGCGGCGACAGGGCGCTGCGGGCGGGTGGCGTCGAGCGCGATGGCGAGCGCGGGGGAGCCCAGGCCCACGGCGGGCGTCACGACAGAGGCCTGGTCGGGGTAGAACTCGCTCAGCAGCGCGGTGAGCGAGCGCGCCCCGGTGGCGAAGGGCATCGCCTGCATCGCGTCGAGGGCCGCGGCGGCGGTGGGGAAGCGCTGGTCCATCGGGAGGCGCAGCAGCGTGTCGACCCACTTCTCGACCGCGGCGGGGACGTCCGGGCGCAGGGTGCGCAGCGCCGCGCGCTCGCCGCGGAGCATCGTGAGGATGACCTCGCGGTCCTTGCCGAGGAAGGGCCGCTGACCGGTGAGGATCTCGAAGGCGCAGATGCCGAGCGCGAAGAGGTCGGTGCGGCCGTCGAGGGTCTTCCCCGTGGCCTGCTCCGGGGCCATGTAGGCGAGCTTGCCCTTCACGAGGTCGCCCTGCGTCTGGTGCAGGCGCGAGGTGGCCTTGGCGATGCCGAAGTCCGAGAGCTTCACCTCGCCCGCGTAGCTGACAAGGATGTTGTGGGGCGTGACGTCGCGGTGGACGATGTCGAGCGCCACCCCCTGGTCGAGCTTGCCGTGGGCGTACTCCAGGCCCCGCAGCACCTCGGAGAGCACGAAGAGCGCCGCGTCGACGGGCATGAGCCGCCCCTCGGCGGCGAAGCGCTTCAGCAGCCGGCCGATGTCGGTGCCGTGCACCCACTCCATGCAGATGTAGAGCTGGCCGTCGGTGTTGCCGAAGTCGTCGATGGCGACGATGTTGCTGTGCCGCAGCCGCGAGCAGATGCGCGCCTCGTCGATGAACATCTCCACGAAGGAGGGGTCGCCGCAGAGGTTGGGGCGGATGCGCTTGATGCACACCTCGCGGCGGAAATCGTGGGCACCCCGGCGCTCGCCGAAGTAGATCTCCGCCATGCCCCCCTGCGCGATCTTTTCGCGGAGAACGTAGGGCCCGAAGCGTTCGCCCTCGTACACGGCGGAGAGCCTAGAGGGAGGCTCGGTGTAGGTGCAAGGGCCGCGTCGGGCCCGCGCGGTCGTGTGGTAGGTTTTGTCCCCCCCCCGATGACCACCCCGCTCGCCTCGACGTTGCGCGCGCTGCAGGACGAATTCCTCCAGCTCCACACCACCAAGGAAGACCTCTTCTGGTCCGTGAAGATGGGCGTCGCCGACGACCCGGAGGCCGCGCAGAAGGCGCTGTCGGCCGCGGAGATCGGGATGAACCGCTTCCTCCAGAGCCCCGACGCCCTGCGCCGCCTGCGCGCTCTCCAGTCGGCCCGCGAGGGCACCGCGCAGCAGCAGCACGTCCTCGACGGGTGGATCGCCCTCTTCGCGGCCAACAGCATCGACCTCCCCGAGGCCCGCGCGCTCTCCGAGGAGATCGTGCACCTCGAGGGCGAGCTGCAGCGGGTGCGCGGCGGAATGAAGCTCGGCTTCGTCGACCCGGCCACTGGTGTCTTCGAGGCCGCCGGGAGCAACAAACTCGCCCTCATGCTGCGCAACGACGCCGACCCTGCGCGCCGCCGGGCCGCCTACGAGGGCCTGCGCTCCATCGAGGCCTTCGTGCTGGAGCACGGCTTCCTCGACGTGGTGCGCAAGCGCAACCAGCTCGGTCGCATGCTCGGGCACTCGGACTACTACGCGTGGCGGGTGCACACCGTCGAGCGCATGACCAAGGCCGAGCTCTTCGGCGCCCTCGACGACCTCGCCGCGCGCACCGCCGCGCGCACCCGCGCCGAGCTTGCGTCGTTCGCGCGCCGCCACGGCGACGGCGCCCTCGACCCCTGGAACTTCCTCTTCCTCCGCGCGGGCAAGCTCGCCGCCGCGCTCGACCCCTACTTCGGCTTCGGCCCTGCGGTGCGCCGCTGGGGGCGCTCCTTCGCGGGCCTCGGGGTGAAGTTCCGCGGCGCCACCCTCACGCTCGACCTCGTCGACCGCGCGGGCAAGTACGAGAACGGCTTCATGCACGGCCCCGGCGTCGGGTTCCGCGACGCGGGCACCTGGCGCCCGGCGCGCATCAACTTCACCGCCAACGCCGTGCGCGGCGCCGTCGGCAGCGGGCTGCGCGCCACCGAGACCCTCTTTCACGAGGGCGGCCACGCGGCGCACTTCAGCAACATCGAGAGCGACGCGCCGTGCTTCGCGCAGGAGTTCGCCCCCACCTCGGTGGCCTACGCCGAGACGCAGTCGATGTTCATGGACTCGCTGCTCGAAGACCCCGACTGGCGCGCGCGCTACCTCACCGACGGGGAGGGCAACCCCATCCCGCAGTCGCTCATCGAGGAGGCCATCGCCGAGGCGCAGCCCATGCGCCCGTGGGACGTGCGCGCGATGCTGACCATCCCGATGGCCGAGCGGCGGCTGTACGAGTTCGCCGACGACGCGCTGGAGCCCGGCGCGGTGCTGAAGATGTTCCGCGAGGTGGAGACCGAGCTGCAGGGCCTGTCGGCGGGCACGCGCCCGGTGCTGGCGGTGCCGCACCTGCTCGCGGGCGAGGCGAGCGCTTATTACCACGGCTACGTGATGGCCGAGATGGCGGTGCACCAGACGCGGGCCTTCTTCCTCGCGCGCGACGGACACCTCGTCGACAACCCCAGGGTGGGCCCCGACCTCGCGTCCCACTACTGGGCGCCCGGCAACGCCAGGACCTTCAACGACACCCTGCGCTCGCTCACGGGCTCCGCGCTCTCCGCCGACGCCATCGTGGCGAGCTGCAACCTCAGCGTCGACGAGGCCGTGGCGCAGGCCCGCGAGGCCGTCGCGAAGCTGCCCTCCATCGCCCCGCAGGAGGGCCCCGTCGAGCTCGACGTGACGGTGCGCGTGGTGCACGGCCGCGAGGTGATCGGCACCTCCGAGGGCGGCACCTTCGAGCGCATGGCCGACGACGTCGAGGCCTGGATCGGCCGGGAGGCGTGAGCCCCGTGGGGCCGCTGCGGTTCTTCGCGACGGCGGCGAAGGGCACCGAGCCCGCGCTGCGCGACGAGCTGCGCTCGATGCGCTTCTGGCACGTGCGCGCCGACCGCGGGGGGGTGCACTTCGAGGGCTCGCTCGCCGACGGGATGCGCGCCTGCCTGCACAGCCGCATCGCGATGCGGGTGCTGCTGGAGCGCGGTCGCTTCGCCGCGAAGGGCGAGCAGGCCCTCTACGACGGCGTGCGGGCGCTCGGCTGGGACGAGCACGCCTCGCCCCGGCACACGCTCGCGGTGTCGGCGACCTGCCGCAGCTCGCAGCTCACGCACTCGCAGTTCATCGCGCTCAAGACCAAGGACGCGATCGTCGACTCGCTGCGCGACCTGCACGGCAGCCGGCCCGACGTCGACCCGCGCGACCCGGACGTCTCGGTGGTCGTGCGGCTGGTGAAGGACGAGGCGACGGTGTACCTCGACCTCGCGGGCGAGGCGCTGCACAAGCGGGGCTATCGGGTGGCGACGGTCGACGCCGTGATGAAGGAGAACCTCGCCGCGGCGGTGCTGCGCATCGGGGGCTGGGACGCCACCAGCGACCTCATCGACCCGGTGTGCGGCGCCGGGACCGTCGCCATCGAGGCCGCGATGATCGCGTGCCGGGTGGCGCCGGGGCTGCGCCGCCGCTTCGGCTTCGAGCGCTGGCCGGCCTTCGACGCGGCGGCGTCGGGCGAGTGGGACACCCTGCTGGAGAAGGCCAACGCCGAGGTGCTCACGGAGTGCCCGGTGAAGATCGTCGCGACGGACGTGTCGCCCGCGGCGGTCGACGTGACCACGCAGAACCTCGCCTCGGCC
>CAIOSS010000585.1 GCA_903860995.1 uncultured delta proteobacterium
CCCATAGGCGTTAACCGATTGATGCCGATGCGGGCGGGGCAAGCCCCGCCCCTACGCCTTCATGAAGACCGTCCAGGGCAGCTGGTAGCCGCCCGTCGTCCCCCTCACCCGCCCTCGCCCGCCCTCCACGCCACCAGCGCCGCCGCGATCGACACCGCGATCTCCGCGGGCGAGCGCGCCCCGATCATCACCCCGAGCGGGATGCGCACCCGCGCGCGGTCGGCCTCGCTGAAGCCCCGCGCCTCCAGCCGCGCCGCGGTGCGCGCCGCCTTCGCCCGGCTGCCCACGGCCCCGACGTACGCGTAGCCAGCGCGCAGCGCCCACTCCACGGCGTCCTGGTCGCGCTGGTGGTCGTGCGTCATCGCCAGCACCGCGCCCCGCGTCGGGACCACCGCCGCCAGCTCCCCGGGCTCGCCCCACAGCACCTGCGCCCGCGCGAAGCGATCGCCCGCCGCGTAGGCCTCGCGCGCGTCGACCACCGTCACCGCGAACCCGAGGCCCACCAGCACCGGCACCAGCGCGACCGCCACGTGCCCGCCGCCGACCACCCCCACCGGCCACTGCGCCGCCATCGCCTCGATCAGCACGTCCACGCTCCCGCCGCAGCACATCCCCAGCCCCGCCCCGAGCCGGAAGGTCTCGACCACCGCCACCGCCTCGCCCCGCCCGGCCCGCGCCCACGCGTCCTCCAGGGCCCGCAGCACCGCGGCCTCCACCGCCCCGCCCCCGACGGTCCCGACGCACCCGTCGGGCGTGCGCGCCAGCCGCTGCCCCGGCGTCGACGGCGTGCTCCCGCGCCGCCCGATCACCGTCGCCAGCGCCACCGCGTGGCCCGCGTCGAGGGCCGACGCCACCCGCCGCAGCACCCCCGCCACGTCCATGCCCGTCGGCACCGCGAGCGCCTCGTCGAGCTCCGCCACCGACGATCAGCCTCCCGTAGCGATCATCGACACCGCCCGCGCCGTCACCTCGGTGCAGCCCTGCCAGCTCGCGTCGGGCTTCTGCGCCCACGCCTCGCGCAGCGTCGCCGCCACCGCCCCGGGCTCACCCGCCTTGGCCGCCTCGGTCAGCTCGACGCCGTCCGTCGTCGCGAGGCACGGGCGCACGGTGCCCTCGCTGGTCACCCGCAGCCGGTCGCAGCCCGCGCAGTACGTGTCCGTCGAACCCGTGATGAAGCCCACCCGACGTCCGCTGCCGTCCGCCGCGAAGAGGTACCGCGCCGGACCGCGGTCGTCGTCGCGCGCCCCCTCGCCCGCCACCACCAGCCCCCCCAGCCGGGCGACCATCTCGGCACGCGACACCAGGGACTCCCGCCAGATCTTTCCCCCCTCGCCCACGCCCATCAGCTCGATGAGCCGCGGCGTGACGCCCCGCGCCCACGCCCAGCGCACCAGCGCGGGGAGCTCGTGATCGTTGACCCCGCGCAGCACCACGGTGTTGGTCTTCACCTCGTCGAAGCCCACGGAGAGCGCCGCCTCGACCCCCGCCAGCACCGCCGCGAGCTCCCCCCCGCGCGTGATCGCCGCGAAGCGCGCCGGGTCGAGCGCGTCGATGGACACCGTCACCCGCCGCAGCCCCGCCGCGCGCAACGGCCCCGCCAGCGCCGCCAGCCGCGACGCGTTCGTGGTGAGCGCGAGGTCGTCCACGCCGAGCGCCGCCACCCGCCGCACCACCTCGACCACGTCGCGGTGCAACAGGGGCTCGCCGCCGGTGATGCGCACCCGCCGCACGCCCTCCGCCAGCAGCCCCCGTAGCACGGCCTCCCACTGCGCCACGGAGAGCCGCTCGTCGGCGGGCAAGTAGGCCTCGCGCTCCGCCGGGCGGCAGTACACGCAGGCCATGTCGCAGCGGTCCGTGAGCGAGATGCGCACGAGCCGGGCGGAGGCCCGCTCCACCGTCACGCCGGAGGTCGGGCCCGGGCGCTCGCGCAGCATCGGCAGGGCCACAAGCATGGGGTGGACCCATCGTGGCCCGTCCCCGGCCGTTTGGAAAGCGGCACCGCCGCGTCGACGGCTGGCCATCCCCCCGTCGGCCGTGCGAGCCTCTGCGCCGTCGTGAACGAGGTCCTCGCTGCCTTCCGCGTCGCCTGGCGCATCGCCGCGGACGTCGCGATCTACCGCCTCCGCAAGCGCGAAGCGGGCAACCTCGTCACGAGCCTCACGCTCGCCGCCGCGCTCGGGCTCTCCCCCGGCGACCTCGCCTCCCGCGGGGGCTTCGGCGCCCTGCTCAACCTCTTCGTCTACCTGGTCAACGACTGCTTCGACGTCGGCATCGACCTGCGCGCGCCCGGCCGCGACAGCGCCCGCACCCGCTTCCTCGCCGAGCACCTCACCGCGGCGTGGGTCACCGTCGCCGTCATCGCGCTGATGCTCCTCGGGTGGGGCGCGCTGCACTCCACCGGGCTGCTGCTCACCGCGCTCGTCAACATCGTGGTCATCGTCGTGTACTCCCGGGTGCTCAAGCACATGCCCGTGCTCGACCTGGTCGCGATGGCCGCCTGGGGGCTGTCCATGGCGATGGTGGGCTTCCCCCTCCACAGCGCCGCGGGGTGGCGCTACGCCGGGCTGCTCGCGCTGCTCTGCATGGTCACCGAGGCCGTGCAGGTGCTGCGCGACGAGCCCTCCGACCGCGCCGCCGGGGTGCGCACCACCGCCGTCGTCCTCGGCCCGCGCGCCACCGCGGTGCTCGCGCGATCGCTCATCGTCGCGGCGGCCGTGTACGCCGCGGCGCTGCTGCACCCCGTCGGCGCGGTGCTCGCTCTCGGCGCCCTCGTGCCCTTCGACCCCGAGCGCGCCAACGCCTCCTGGGACCGCCTGCGCGCCCTCTTCGGCCTCACCTGGCTCGCGCTCCTCGCGCTGCTCCGCTGGGCGCCGCACCCGTGATCGCCCCCGCGCCGTCGTCGCCCTGGCGCGACCACGGACGCGCCCTCGCGCTCGGGCTCGCCGGGCTCGCCATCCGCCTCGACGCCCTCCGCGCGCCGCCCGTCCACGACGACCACGCGCAGCTCGCCATGCTCCGCGGCACCTTCCCCCTCCGCCGCGCCGCGTGGGACCTCTTCGCCTTCGTGCGCCCCGGCGAGGCCCCCGGCCTGCGCGTCGACGGCTTGCTCCCGTGGTGGTCCGACGACCGCTTCGCCATCGCGATGTTCCGCCCGCTCTCCAGCCTCGCGCTCGCGGCGCAGCTCACCCTCGGCGGCTACCGCCTCGCGCACGCCGCCTCCGCGCTCCTCTTCGTCGCCCTCGTCGTCGCGGCCGCCGACGCCTTCCGCGCCACGCTCCCGCGCCCAACCGCGTCGATCGCCACGCTCCTCCTCGCCCTCTCCCCCGCCGCGACCCTCCCGCTGCTCTGGGTCGCCAACCAGAACGCCCTCCTCGCCGTCCTGCTGGGGCTCGTCGCGCTCTGCTGCCTCCTCCG
>CAIOSS010000586.1 GCA_903860995.1 uncultured delta proteobacterium
CCGGATGGTTGGGGGACTGCCCCGGGGCTGTCGCCCCGGATTGGGCGCGCTGGGAGGGCGTGGGCGGGTGCTCCCCTCGATCGGCGAGGTCGGTGATCGCAGCCTCAGGGCGGTTGCTCCCCTCGATCGGCGAGGTCGGTGATCGCAGGCTCAGGGCGGGTGCTCCCCTCGGAGGGCGAGGCCTGGGACTGCAAGCCTGGGCGGGTGCCCCCCTCGATCGGCGAGGCCGGTGATCGCTGGCGTGAGCGGGTGGATGGGCTGAAACCGGTCGACGCTCAGCCGAACCAGCGGTCGCCCTCCGGGGCGAACACCACCACGCGCTCGCGCAGGCCCTCGGGCAGGCGGCTCTTCACGGCCTCGCGCACCCGGTCGGGCGAGGCGCCCTGGCCGAAGTGCATCAGCACGATGGCCTCGTTCTGGAACCCCGGCGCCAGCGCGACCAGCTCGTCGAGGTGGAGGTGGGCCTTGCGCCGTGCGTCCTCGACGCTGCGCGTGGCGTCGACGAAGGTGCACTCCAGCACGAGCACCCGGCTCTCCAGAAGCGACGGCGTGGTCTCCAGCACCCGGGAGAGGGTGTCGGTGACGTAGGCGAGCTCCAGGCTCTCGTGCTCGTCGAACACCCCAGGGCCTCCCTCCCGGCGCAGCCGGGCGATCTCCCCCGGGGCCTTGCCGTGGTGCTCCGGGCGCAGCCTCGCGACCCGGCGGATGAACTGGTAGCCCAGCGAGGGCACCGGGTGGTGCGTCCGCAGGGCGCGCACGAACATCGAGCCGCCGATCGGGATCTCCTCGCCGGGGAGCATCGGCAGCAGCTCCGCGTCGAGCTCGGCGCGGGCGAGCGAGCCATGGGCCCGCAGCAGGTCGCGCACGGCGCCCTCGATCTCCGCGGGCAGGTGGATCCGGGCCCGCTTCGCCCCGACGAGGCCGCGGATGTTGAGCAGCCCGGCCAGGCCCGCGACGTGATCCAGGTGGCCGTGGCTGAGGAAGTAGCGGCCCGCCGTGGCGAAGGAGCGGAGCGTGAGGCCCGCGTCGAGCACGACGTCGAGCTCGGGGACGTGCAGGGTGGTGTAGACGCCTCCGACGGAGACGCCGCGGAGCGTGTAGGGGCCTGCGCGGACCTCGGTGATCACGCGGGCACCGTAGTCGCTACGCGCCGCGCGCACCACGGCGACCCTCGCGCCCGGCGCCGGTGCTGCTGGCGCTGGCAGCGCTGTGGATCACCGTGGCGACGGGGCTGCTCGCGAAGCCCTCGGCCGCGACGCTGGCGCCCGCGTTCGCGGCGGCGCTGTGCGCGGTGAGGGCCGCAGCGATGGCGCGTCGGCTCTGGCGCACCCGCCGGAGGGCAGTCGCGGGCGTGATCGCGGCGCTCGTGGTGTTGGCGTTGACCGGGGCCGCGCTCGCGGTGGCAGGCTTCCTGACGTACGAGAGCCCGCCGCCCCCCTCGGCGGGGGCCTGGACCTTCTGGCGCTGCTGAGCCGGGGACCGTCGCGTCTGGGACGTGCGGGGTGAGGTCAGGTACCCGACCCGTCAGGCACGCGCTCCAGATTCAGCTCCACGTCGCCCGGAGGCGCGCCGGTCACGACGGCGGGTGGCCGCGGAGGCCAGCACGACGCCGAGCGCGAAGACCCACCCGGGAGCGCCGCGCCGCGGGGCGCCGCCGACGCTGCACCCACCGTCGTCGCCCGGAGGCACCCCGGCGCCAGCCCCGACGGGCGCGTCGGTCGCAGCGCCCGCGTCGACCGTGACGTCGACCGCGACGCCCGTGTCCAACCCGACATCGACCGCAACGCCCGTGTCCGTCCCGACGTCGACCGCAACGCCCGTGTCCAACCCGACGTCCACGGCGCTGCCCGCATCCACGGCGCTGCCCGCATCCACGGCGACGCCCGCATCCACGGCGCTGCCCGCGTCCACGGCGACGCCCGCGTCCACCCCGACGTCGACCGCGACACCCGCGTCCACCCCGGTGTCGACCGGGGTGCCCGCGTCCACGGCGCTGCCCGCATCCACGGGGCGCGGCACGTCGAGCGGGACCACGCCCGCGTCGGGCAGCACCACGCCGTCCTCGCGCAGGAAGGCGGCGCGGATCTGGTCGCAGCCCAGGCTGAGGTTGGTGCTGTTGTAGACCACGAGCGTCGAGCCACGCCGGTCGGAGACCATCGCGAAGCGCTCGCCGGCCGCGACCTGCGGGCCGTCGGCTGCATTGAACGTGAAGGGCGTGGCGTCGAGGCGCACCCCCGCCGGGGAGACGCGCGCCGCGTACACGCGGTGGTCGTTCGGCAGCACCCAGGCGACGACGAAGTTCACGCCGTCGAAGACCAGCTGCGGCGGCGCCGTATTGAGCGGGACCAGCGCGGCGACGGTCACCGACGGTCCGACGGTCCCGTCGACCGAGAGGGTCGCCGCCCGGATGCTCCAGTCGGTGGACGACTGCCACGCCACGAGGTGGGTGCCGCCGCCGAAGGCGATGACCGGCGTGCCGAGCGCCGTGCCCAGCGACGTCAGCGCCACCGGGGCGAACTCGACGGCGTCGCCGTCCGCGTTCAGGCGGCGCGTGTACATCGCCGGGAGGGCGTAGACGAAGCGGAAGTTGGTGCCGTCGTGGTCGCCCGACAGGCTCGTGGCCGGGGTGAAGCACACCGGCGCCGGGTCGATCGTCTGCCACGCGGCGTCGAGCCGGCGCACGCAGCCGGCCTGCACCGCGAGCCGCTGGGCGCCGCCGCGGATGACCGCGCTGGGACGCACGTCCGACATCACCGACGGGGTCGCCACGCGCGTGGGCAGGTCGATGGACATCCGTCGGTCGGCGAAGAACTCCGCGCGGGCGCCGTTGAGCCCGGCGAAGCTGACGCCCTGCGTCGCCGTGAACATCGTCACGTCGACCCGGGGCACGTCGAGCGCGACGCCCGCGGCGGTGTAGCGCCCCAGCGAGACGCGGCCCCCGTCGCCCCACGCGGTCAGGAAGTGGTCGCCCTCGAAGTCGGGCAGCCCGAGGCTCGGCTGCCGGAAGGCGAGCACGAAGCCCGTCGGTCCGTTCACCCGCACGCCCAGCGTGCTGTAGCGGTAGACCCCCTCGGACTCCTGCATGAAGAAGCCCCCGAGCACCGGGCCGATCCATCGCGTCGAGCCCGACGACAGCACCGGGCGGGCCGTCGTGTCGAGGCGGGCGCCCGCGGCGTCGAAGCGCGCGAGGCGCTGGTAGTCGGCGAGCTCGTACTGCGCGCCGTCCCACCAGAGCGTGGTCCCGAGCGCGAGGTCGGTGTGCGCGGTGAGGCTCGAGAGCGACGTCATGTCGGCGTCGAAGAGCTGCGTGTATGTGCCCGTGGGCCTCGGCCCCGAGGCGTACGCGTACCACTTGAGGAACAGCCGCGACCCGTCGGTGGCGACCGCGAGGTCGGAGCGCGAGACCGCCGCCGTGGTCACCGGGCGGCCGCCCGGGTCGAGCACCGCGCCGGCGGTCGACACGCGCGAGATGCGGAGGTCGCCCGGGGCGCCCGGCAGCGGGGTCGACCTGGCCACGACGAAGCGGTCGCCCACGACGGTGACCGCCTGGCGCGAGAACTCCGCCCGCGTCGTGCCCAGCACGATCGGTGTCGCGTCGAGGAGGCGGCCGTCGGTGCCGACGCGCTGCGCGTAGGTGCCGTTGCCCTCGGTGTACGCGACCAGGCACACGGTGGCCGTGCAGGCCACGCCGCCGACGACCACCGGGCCGCCGGGGGCGCTGGTCGGGGCGTGCACGAGGAGCGCCGTCGGGTCGAGCGAGCGCCCGTCGGGGGCGACGCGCACCGCGGTGACGCCGCCACTCGGGGGGATCACCATGGCGCCGGCGCCGTACGAGGCCGCCCACGCCGCCCGCAGGCCGTCGATGTAGGCGAAGTACGCGCTCCCCGGGACGCCGCGCAGCGAGCCCGGGACGTAGGCCCCGGTCGCGTCGATCTGCCGCACCGTGGTCACCCCGGCGCCCGTGCCGCGCACCCGCAAGGCGTGGAACACCAGGGTCGACGCGCCCACCTGCACGATCTCCGGGAGCACCGCGGTGTAGCCGACGAGGGTCGTCGCGGTGGGCTGCGGATCGGACAGCGGGAAGGACGCCGTGAGCGTCGGGTCGAGCACC
>CAIOSS010000587.1 GCA_903860995.1 uncultured delta proteobacterium
ACCCGCAGCAGCTTCGCCTGCGCCTCGACGGAGAGCTCGCCCACCTCGTCGAGCACCAGCATCCCCCCCTCGGCGGCGCGGATGGCGCCCTGCGACTCGGCCTGCGTCGCCGACTTCGCGTGCCCGAAGAGCTCTCCCTCGATGCGGTCGCGCGGCACCACGCCGCAGTCGACCACCACGAAGGGCCCGCCGCTGCGAGGGCTGCGCCGGTGGATGGCGTCTGCCACGAGCTCCTTCCCAGTGCCCGCCTCGCCCTCGATGAGCACCGGCAGGTCGCTCGGCGCGATGCGCTCGAGCACCGCGAACACCTCGCGCATCGCCGTGGACGTTCCCACGAGGCGCCCGAAGCGGATGCCCATGGAGAGGTCTTTCTCCACGGCGTTTTCGGTCGGCTCGACCCGCACCAGGGTGGTGCCGAGCAGCAGCTCGCGCGTGCCGCGGATGACCACGTCGTTGACCCGAAGGTCGCCCATGAACGTGCCGTTGGTGCTGCCCAGGTCACGCACGCGGATGCCGCCGCGCTGGAGCCCGAGCGTGATGTGCTTTCGCGACACCGACGGGTCGCGGATGACGAGGTCGTTGTCGTCGTCGCCGCCGACGCGGATCTCCTCCTGCGCGCCTTCGAAGACGGCGCCCTTGTCGGGCCCGTCGAGCACGGTGACGCGAACGGTGTTCATGCGGCGCACGACCGCCTGGCCATCACGCTCGATTATCTGGGTCAGCGAATCCGTCACGAGGGCACCTCCTGGATGTGGCAACTCTTATAGGCCGCGATCGCACTCCGTTGCACCCGCCGACCTGATGAGAAGGTTGCGGAGATATCGCGTGAATTCTGCGGCATGGACACCGCGCATGGCAGCGAGCGGGTCGCACCCCGGCTCGAGGGCCCGGCGGCTGCGGTAGGCTCGCGCGATGATCGACGCCGCGACGATGGAGGAAGCCCGCGCGCTCATCGAGCGCCTGCGCGCGGCGAAGGTGACGGTGGGCACGGCGGAGTCGCTGACCGGCGGGCTCATCGCGGCGACCCTCACCGCGGTGCCGGGCGCCTCGGAGGTCGTCGACCGGGGCGTGGTGGTGTACTCGTGGGAGGCGAAGACCGCGCTGTTGGGGGTGCCGCGCGCGCTGCTCGACGCCGAAGGGGCCGTGAGCGAGGCGGTGGCGCGGAGCATGGCACTCGGGCTCCTCGAGCGCGCCGAGGGGCGGGTGCACCTCGCCGTGGCGGTCACCGGGGTCGCCGGGCCGGGGCCCTCGGAGGCCAGGCCCGCGGGGCGGGTGCACCTCGCCGTGGCGCGGCGCTCGGACCGCGCGGTGCTGCACGCTCAGCGGGACTACGGCGAAGTGGGGCGGGCGGCCGTGCGGCTCGCGACGGTGCGAGACGCGCTCGCGATGCTCGGAGCCGCGCTCGACGGCGCCTGATCGGCGGGGCCGCATCCTCTTACCCAGATATGTAAGACACCGTCCCAGCGCCAGCCAGTGGGTGGGTGCCCGGGCCGCGACCGCGCCTCCGACAGGGAGCGCGCGAGCGCGGGCGAAAGGCAGCGACCGAGCTGGGCGCCTGGGTCTTCGAGCAGCCCGATCACCCGGCGGTGTTCGAGCATCGGCTCCAGGCGGGGGCAGCCGGTGGCGGGGTCGAAGGTCACCGCCGGGGCGCCGGCGCCCACCGGGCCGGTGACGCCGTCGAGCGAGGCCACGGAGACTCGCCCGTCGAGGGTGAGCCGGCGCTGCACCTCGACGAGCGCGACGGCGGGGCGCTCTCCCTCCCGGCAGCAGCCTCCAGCGCAGAGCGCGCGGAGGAGGCGGTCGGTGCGGGCACGGCGGCCGTCGATGGCGTGGAGGAGGGTCCGTCGGTCGAGCCCGCCGCTTCCCTGGGAGGGGCTGCGCCAGCGGGCGAAGGTCTCCGCGACCCCGATCGTGACGTGGGCGACGAAGATCCCCGCGAGCCAACGGCCGCGGGGGCGATCGCCGTCGGCCACGCGGGCTAGCTGGCGCGCGAGCCCGGCCGCCGCCAGCGTCGCGACGATGGCCCAGAGCCACTGGGTGAGCCGCGCCACGTGGGCGGCACCGGTCACGAGGGTGTAGAGCGCGAAGCCCGCGCCGAGGGTGGCGACGAGCGCGCGGCGGGTCGTGGGGTGCAGCGAGGGCGGACGGGCTCCCTCGAGGGCGAGCCAGACCAGGGGGAAGTGCACCAGAAGGCGCGCGGGTGCGGCGAGGTAGAGCCAGAGGGCTCCGCTGAGGTGGAGCGAGGAGGGGTCGCGGCGCGCGGCCATCACCCGGCTCCGCCCGGAGCCCGGGAGCCAACGCCCGGTGACGCGCCAGTGGAGGTATCC
>CAIOSS010000588.1 GCA_903860995.1 uncultured delta proteobacterium
GGCGCATCGCGAAGAGCAGCGCCGAGGCGACGGCGCCGAGGGGCGGCACGAGCAGCGCGGGACCGGCGCGCACCCCGAACTCGATCAGCCACCGCATCGGCGCGAAGCTACTGCACCTCAGCGCGCACGCGGGGCACCGACCAGGCGATAGTCCCCCGACGATGCCACGCCTCTACGCCCACCGCGGCGCCGCGTCCGAGCGGCCCGAGAACACCCTCGACTCCTTCGCGCGCGCCCTGGCGCTCGGCGCCGATGCGCTCGAGACCGACCTCCACCTCACCGCCGACGGGCACGTCGTGGCCGCGCACGACGCGACGCTCGCGCGCACCGCGGGGTCGGCCGTGGAGATCCGCCGCGCGACGCTCGACGAGCTGCGCCGGAGCGACGTGGGCTGGGGCTTCGTCGACCGCGACGGGGGCCGTCCCTTCGCGGGGCGCGGCGCGCGGGTGCCCACCCTGGAGGAGGTGCTCGATGCCTTCCCGGGGGTTCCGCTCAACGTCGACGTGAAGCAGCGCGCGCCCTCGATGGTGGGGCCGCTGCTCGACCTCCTGCGGCGCGCGCGCGCCGAGGAGCGGGTGCTGGTGACGAGCTTCGACGCCGTGGTGCTGCGGGCGGTGCGCGCGGCGGGTTACCCCGGGCGCACGGGGCTCTCGCTGACGGAGGTGCTGCGGCTGTACGCGACGCCCGCCGCGGCGCTGCGGGCGATGCCCCTGGGCGGCGGCGCGGTGCAGTTGCCGCCGAGGGCGCGGGGGCTGCGGCTCGACACGCCGGGCTTCGTCGTGAAGTGCCACGCGCTCGGGCTGCGCGTGGACTACTGGACCATCAACGACCCCGCGGAGGCCGAGCGCCTCCTGGCGCTGGGCGCGGACGGGATCATGACCGACGACCCGGCGGCGATCGCCCCGGTGTTCGCGCGCTGGCGCGAGGCCCGCGGGGAGGAAGCGGTCAGTTGCGCACGTTGACGGTCGTCGCGCGCGTGCTCCCGATGGCGATGGAGCTGCACTGGATGATGCCGCCGGTGCCGGAGCGCAGGCAGTTGTCGCAGGGGCTGCCCGAGCAGCCCGTGGGCAGCGCGAGGCAGCGCGCGCCGGTGGCCACGCTGCCGCTGTAGGCCTGCTCGCAGTACTGCGTGTTGGAGATGCAGCGCAGCGTCGTGCCGCCGCCCGAGCAGCTGAACGTGTTGTCGAGCGCGCCGTCGTCCGTGCTGCACCCGCCCAGCAGCGCCGACGCCACGAGCACCGCGCACAACACGCCGACGAACTTCACCGCTGACCTCATCGCATGACCTCCGTCGCCGATCGGACCTCCGCGGCCCGCGCGGCGTCGGGGGACGATGTAACGCACCCCGCGCCGCGGTGACAGCGCCTCATCCGTCGGCCACCGCCCACGCCGCGCTCGGGTCGATGGCCGCGAACACCGCGTCGCCCGCCGCCAGCCCCAGCGCCCGCAGCGCCCGCCGCGGCAGCCGCGCCACCAGCGGGAACCCGCAGTCCAGCGACACCACCGCGAAGGCCCCCTCGTCGTCGACGCGCAGCACCCGCCCCGGCGCGCCGTTGCCCTCCGCCCCTAGGTTGCCCGCGCGCAGCGTCACGTCCTCGGCGCGCACGCACACCCGCACCCTCCCGGCGAGGCCCTCGGGCGCCGACACGGTGAGCTCGCCGTCGCCCGCGCGCACCACCGCGGTGCCCGCGCCCGCGCGCAGCACCGTCGCTGCGACCAGGGTGTCGACCCCGAGGATGCGCGCCGTCGCCGCGTCGCAGGGCCGCTCGAAGACCGCGCCCACGGGACCTGTCTGGCGCACCTGGCCCGCGTCGAGCACGGCCAGGGTGTCGCCGACGGCCATGGCCTCCGCGGGGTCGTGCGTGACCAGCAGCGTCGGCAGGCCGAGCGCGCGCACCCAGCGGCGGAGGTCGGCGCGCAGGGCCGAGCGCGCGGGGTGGTCGAGCGCGGAGAAGGGCTCGTCGAGCAGCAGCAGCGAGGGACGGCGGGCGACCGCGCGGGCGAGGGCGACCCGCTGGCGCTCGCCGCCGGAGAGGGTCGCGGGCGCGCGGCGACGGAGCCCGCCGAGGTCGAAGCGATCGAGCACCTCGGCGACGCGGCGGGCGCGCTCCGCGGGGCCGAGCGCGGCGAGCCCGAAGGCCACGTTGTCGGCGACGTCGAGGTGCGGGAAGAGGGCGCCCTGCTGCGCGACGAAGCCCACGTCGCGGTCCTGCGGCGGCACCCACGTCGCGGCGCCGAACCACGCGCGGTCGCGCCAGCGGACGACCCCCGCGGCGGGCCGCTCGAGGCCCGCGATGCATCGGAGCAGGGTGCTCTTGCCGGCGCCCGACGGGCCGAAGAGCACGGCGATGGGGAAGGCGTCGACGCCGAGGGAGAGGGCGACGGCGCGGGGCGGTCCGCCGGCGAGGCGCAGCACGACGCGGGCGATCAGGTCGTCGGCCACCGCGGCGTCCCCTCGCGCTGGGCGTGGTAGGTGAGCGCGAGCAGCGCGAACGACAGCGCCACCAGCACCCCGGCGGTGCGGTTGGCCGCCGCGTAGTCGAGCGACTGCACCTGATCGTAGATGGCCACGGAGACGGTGCGGGTGCGCCCCGGGAGGTTGCCGCCGAGCATCAGCACCACGCCGAACTCGCCGAGGGTGTGCACGAAGGTGAGCACCGCGGCGGCGACGACGCCGGCGCGCGAGAGGGGCAGCACCACCCGCGCGAAGGTGCGCAGGCGCGAGGCGCCGAGGCACCACGCGGCCTCGACGAGCTCGCGGTCGACCCGGGCGAAGGACGCGCGCATCGGCTGCACGGCGAAGGGCAGGCTGTAGATCACCGAGCCCACCACGAGGCCCGGGAAGGTGAAGGGGAGCGACTCGCCGGTGAGGCGGGCGAGCAGCGCGCCGGCGGGCGAGCGCGGCCCGAGCGCGAGCAGGAGGTAGTACCCGAGCACCGTCGGGGGGAGGATCATCGGCATCGCCACGAGGGCGTCGGCGACGTGGCGCCAGCGCCAGCGGGTGGTCGCGAGCCACCAGGCGAGGGGCGGCGCCAGCGCGAGCAGGATGGCCGTCGTCACGGCGGCGAGGCGGAGGCTGAGCGCGAGGGCGGTCCAGTCCATCGGGTGGGGTTTTGGGATGAACTCAGGGAGCGGGCGGATCGAAGCCGTGGCGCGCGAAGATCCCACGGGCGGCGGGCGAGCGGAGGAAGTCAGCGAAGTCCGCGGCGGCGGCGGGGTCGCCCGCGCGGCGGAGCACGACCCCGCCCTGCTCGATGGGGGGGTGCAGCCCCGCGGGGACGACGTAGACCCGTCCCCCGGACGCGACGCCGGGCGCGCGGGTGAGCCCGCGGGCGACGAGGGCGACCTCCGCGGCGCCGGACTGCGCCATCTGCATGGCCTGGGAGACGTTTTCGCCGACGACGAGCTTCGGGGCGACGGCGGCGGTGAGGCCCGCGGCGGCGAGCGCGGCGACGGCGGCGCGGCCGTAGGGGGCGTGCCGGGGGTTGGCGATGGCCACGCGGCGCACGGCGGGGTCGAGCAGCGCGCGCAGGCCGAGGGCGGCGACGTCGAGGCGGAGCGAGCGCGGGGCCCAGAGCGCGAGGTGGCCGCGGGCGTAGCGGAAGCGGGCGCGCTCGTCGGCGAGGCCGCGGGCGACGAGGTCGCGGGCGAGGGCCTCGTCGGCGGAGAGGAAGACGTCGAAGGGGGCGCCCTGGGTGATCTGCGCGACGAGGCTCCCGGAGGCGCCGAAGGAGGGCTCGACGCGGAGGTCGGGGCGCGCAGCGCGCAGGGCGTCGAGGAGCTCGGCGAGGACGA
>CAIOSS010000589.1 GCA_903860995.1 uncultured delta proteobacterium
CGCGGAGTCGTCCAAGCTGCGCGAGCACGCCATCGTGGACTTTCACGACGACCCGGCGGTGACGGTGATGTTCCTGAGCGACGCCGGGGGCGTGGGGCTCAACCTCCAGCACGCGGCGTCGTGCTGCATCAACCTGGAGGTTCCGTGGAACCCCGCGGTGCTCGAGCAGCGCATCGGCCGCATCTACCGCCTCGGGCAGTCGCAGCCCATCGACGTGTACAACCTCGTGAGCGAAGAGGGCATCGAGGCGCGCATCGCGACGCTGGTCGCGCAGAAGAAGGCCGTGTTCTCTTCGTTGTTCGATGGAACCACGGACGAAGTCCGCTTCGAGGGGAGCGCGTCGTTCCTCGAGTCGGTGCGGAAGATCGTCGAGCCCATCGACGTGCCCGTCGGCGACGCGGAGACCGAGGCCGAGGGGTCTGCCGCGGAGGTCGCCGCGGAGACCGCCGCCGTCGCGACGGAGGCGTCGACCGCGACGAGCGCGCCAGTGGCGGAAGTCCCCACGGAGCCGACGGAGGAGACTCCGCCGCTCACCGCGCCGAGGGTGACGCGTCAGCCCGATGGCAGCCTGCGCATTGACGTGCCTCCCGCGCTCGCCGGGCCGCTGGCGGCGATGCTCGAAGCGCTCGCGGTGTCCTTGCGCGGGTCCGCGCAACCGCCGATTTCATGATGGGGAGTGATCGCCGGCGATCGTGATGGCGCCCGCTATGTCCGCCGGCTCAGCGCGACGCCGCCGCCGAGCCGCTCTTCGACCGAGGCGCGGAGGTTGTCCGGCGCGTCGACCAGGACACGCGGCCACCGGGCGCGGGCCTGCTCCACCGTCTCGCGCGCGATCTTCAGGATGCGGCCGGGGCGCAGGACGCCCGCCGTCGTGAGCAGGGTCTCAAGCTGTTCGTAGCCGAACCCGCGCAGGACTGCATCGACGGCGCGGTTCACTGCGTAGTGAGGCGCCGGCAGCTCGGCGAACCAGGCCGCCACGCACACCGGGTCGTAGAGGGGCGCGAGGGTCGGTGTCTTCCCGTCGCGGTAAAGCAGCGCCCAGTTCTTCAGGTGGGCGTCCGTGTTGCCCATAAGGATGAACGCCACCAGTCGCCGGACGAACTCGGTCACGTCGCCGACCGGATCGCCCGAGAGCCGGTCGAGGATGCGCAGGATCCGTGCGCCGTCCTCCATGAGGCCGACGCCGTATTTCCGGCGCGGCGGATACTGGAGCGCCTGGCTGAGCTCTTCCATATGGATGCGGAGCCCCCCTTCGCCGCGATCGAAGCGCTTCACGACGAGCACGTGGGGGAACCCGACCGCCTCCGGGAGCTCGACGTCGGCTCGCGCGACGCGCTCCGCTTCGGCGCATCGCAGCCCGAGGCTCGCCGCGAGTCGGTAGCCGGTGAGCTCGTTCTCGACGAGGTCGGGGTGGGCGATGGAGGGCAGCTTGATGAGATAGGAGCCGGCGGCGCCCTTCCGCCGCACGACGTAGCGCCGCCCATCCTTGATGGCGGAGAACTTCGTGACCATGCCGGGCAGGCTCGCGGCGTCTTCCACCGGGACCTCGACGGCCTCCGACGGAGCGGCCTCGAGCCCGATGGCGGTGTGCCAGAGGAGGATCGCGTCGGGTGTTCCCAGCGCGGGCGAGACGGGCGCGACCTCGACGGCGCCGAAGAGGTCGTGTCCCGCGGCAGCGAGGAGTTCGAACTCGTCGTCCTCGGCGCAGCCGCGCTCACGGGCCAGGCGGGTTCGATTGTGGCCTTCGGGGAGCAGGTTCTGGAAGTAGGTCGGCCAGTGACCGTCGCTCCGCGCGACGCGCTCGTCGCGCCGGGCGCCCAGGATCGCCTGCGTGTCGCGTTCGTTCGCACCGCGGTACGCGAGCGAGAGCACCGGCCGATCGGGGTCGCGGACGTAGTCGTCGTCGAACGAGACGCGAAGGATGTCGCCGTAGCGCGAGAGGTAGCCGATCGCGCGACGGTCGCGCGTCGGGAGGTGAAGGTAGAGCCGAAGGACCTTGATCGAGGCGGTCACGTCCCACCGTCGGAACGATCGGTCCTTCGCGGCGAACCCGCCAGGCTGTCGACGATCGATGGCGGCGCGTCGCCGCCCGGCGCCTGTCCCAGGATGCGCCCGCCGGAGCGAACGAAGTCCTCCAGCAGCGGGCGAAGGTCCTTCGGGACGAGCATCAGCTCGAGGCCAAGCGCACGCGCGACCACGAGCACCGTCGAGAGGCGCGGGTCGATGCTCTCGGCTTCGATGCGCTGCACCGTCATCCGCGAGAGCCCGGACCGGGACGCGAGGTCGTCCTGCTTCAACCCGGCGAGGCGCCTGGCCGCACGAAGTCCCTCAGAAATGCTCAGCATGGTACTCATGGTTCTGCTAAAGAGTATTTTGTGTAGCTCCGACCACACAAGAAGGCAACGGACAGAGCGAACTCGGTGTCCGTTGCGGAGGCCCGCTCCGGTGTCGACGCGTTCGAGTTCAGCGGTGGCGCCCCCGAGGTGACCCACCGCGGGGTCACGAAGACCTTCGACGGGGGCTTTGGGCGTCGCTCCCCGAAGGCGACCCGCGCGGGGGCTCGGCGATGAAGCTCCTCGGAGCGATGGAGTCCAGCGCCACCGGGTACTTCGGCAACGAGGGCGGCGACGCGATCAACGCAGTAAGGTGAGACCCGATCCTGCAATGTACCGTGGGGCTACGATGACCGACTGGACGACGACCTCGAACGTCGACCTCGTCTCCGCCCTCCGCGGGTTCGGCTACGACACCCCGTTCGCGCTCGCGCAAGAGGTGGTGCGCCGGGGCCGTGGGATGGTCGACGCCCTCCGCGCCGTGGTGCGCGATCCGTCGGCGTGGGAGCCCCGCAAGGCGCCCGAGAACATGCTTCCCGTCCACGCGCTGTTGCTCCTCGGCGCCATGGCCGACCCGCGCGCGCTGCCGGACATCCTCTGGGCGACCCGCACGCATGACATGGCGCAGTACACCTCCGACAGCATGCCCGAGGTGCTGGCCGTCTTCGGTCCGTCGGCGATGCCCGACCTCTCTGCGCTGGCGTGGGACCCGACCGCGCCAGCGTACGCGCGGACTGCGGCGCTGCGCGCGATGTACCTCGTGGCGTGCGATCACCCTTCGCGACGGGACGAGGTCGTGACCGCCCTGACGGACATCCTCCGAGGGTGCACCGAGCCGGACGACGACCTCGCGCTCTACACCGCATGCATCCTGGAGGACGTGGCCACGGCCGAGGCGATCGCCGCGATCGCAGATGCGGTCGCGCGCGACCTGCTCTACGGGGAGTTCGACGGGGTCGCCGACGCCATCGTCGAGGGCAGCGGGTGGCAGTGGTCGACCTTCGAGCGCGATCCGATGCAGCACTTCGGGCCGGGCGGGACACTGGATCACCTGCGCGAGAGACAGCGGCGGATTGCCGATGCGCGACTGCTCGCGGAGGCGACGGCGAGGCCTACGGCAACGCGAGCGGCGCCGAAGGTCGGGCGCAACGACGCGTGTCCCTGCGGGAGCGGGAAGAAGTACAAGAAGTGCTGCGGAGCGGCGCCCGCCGCGACGGCATCGACCACGGTGGTCCGTCGACCCTGAGCACCTCCGCTCCAGGGCGTTCACCACGATCTCGCCGCTCACCATCGTTGGCTGGATCGCAGCCGCCGTGAGCGTCGCTTCCTCGGGCGCGGCGAGAGCCCTTCGAGCGCCCGCCATCGGTTCTCGATCGCACCGTCGTCGTCGCCCTCGACCTTGAACGCATCGATCTCGCCGATGGGACCAGACAGCAGCAGTCGGGCATCGCGCGGAAGGCCGGTGACCTCGACCCGGAGCGCGAGCTCCTCGACCTCGTCGCCCTCGTGATTCATCGCCGCGTGCCCCTGACGCTGGCATCGCACGCGGACGTCACCGGACTCCCACCGCGCCTCCGCCCACATCACGCCGTGTGAAGCCCAGGTTCGTTCGTCGATCGCATCGCCGAACACGCCGTCGGAGCAACACAGCGCGACCAGCAGCGGAGACAGACGTTGGAGCAGCTCACGCACGGGCATCGGGCGGAGGAGGGCCGTCCAGCCGTGCGGGCACAGGCGCCGGTACTCGCGCCGCGCCCAGGCCCCGTGCTCGCGATGCCAGGTCGCGAGCGCCTGCAACGCAGGGGGCAGCGGGATGGGCTCGAAGATCCTGAGCACCCCCGCCTTGCGAGCGAATCGACTTCGGAGTCGTCGGAGTGCCATGGCGTCGATCTGACCCACCCTCGGTCGGCTGAGCTGATCCTCCTCGGCGATCTCGCGGACCAGTTGCGGACGCTCCCCCCAGAGTCCGCGGAGACGCACGACCCGATCGAGGTGGCTGGGTTTGAGCGAGAACACCAGCCGCGCGACCTCGTGGGCCTCCTCCCGGCGGACGAGTCGCTCCAGCGGATCGAACGCCTGCCCGTCGACCACCCCGTCGGCACCCGCGAGGGCGCGCCAGCCGTCGGCGAAGTCCTCGTCGCGGCCGGCGCCCTCGGCCGTCAACGCGTGCATGAGGTGCTGCGCGTCGGCGTCGCACGATGGCCACTCGCCCGTGTGCTCGTCGTCGAGTAGGAGGCGCGCGGCGCCGCCGTCGGGGTAGATCCACGTGAGCCACGCCGCGAACGCCGCCGTGGTCGGCGCGACGCGCAGCCACCGCAGCAGGAACTCCCCACGCCCCGTGAACAGCGGGTGCTCGAACCCCAGCCGTCGAAACGCCCCGAGCCCACAAGGACTCCCGGCGTCGAACGCGCGACACGACGCGAGCACCGCGCGCACGTCGTCGGGACGGTCGCGATCGAGGCGGGGTGCGACCACACGGCCCGTGAGAACCACACGCTCCAGCAGCTTCACGCCCTCGACCGGAGCCCCGTCGGTGATCACCGGGCGCGGATCGACGCGGTTCGGGACGAGCTCTCCGAGCAGGTCGCCGCACGCGTACCGGGTCGACGCGCCGAAGAGCTCGAAGGGCAGCACCGGGGGCTCCGGGAGATCGCGCGGGAGCAGCACGACGATGCGCGCCTCGTGGTCGCCGTCGCGCGTCATCACGCGGTAGTACTTTTGCGTGGCGCGGACGCGGGAGAGCGTCGGCGCGAGATCGATGAGGAGCTTGCATCGAGGGCTGTTCCACCCTTCGATGAGCACGCCGACCTGGATGAGGGTGTCGATGCGCCCCGCCTCGAAGTCAGCCAGGGCCGCGACCCGCTCCGCCGCCGGGGTGTCGCCGAGGATGAGCGCCGGGGGCGGTGCTCCGTGGCGTGGCCGCGCGGAGAGGTACGCGCGGAGGTCGTGGGCCTGCTGTCGGCTCACGCACGCGATCATCGCGGGGAGGGCGCGGTTCGCGCCGTCATAGCGGTACACCTCTACGGCGCGGGCGAAGGGCGCCTCAGACATCACCCGCCCGAGCACCCGGTCGTCGTACTCGCCGACGGCGATGGTCACCGTCGAACCCGCGGCGTCGACCTCGGCGACCCACAGGCGCGCCGGCGCCAGAAGCCCGAGCGCCATCGCCTCCTCGGCGGTCACCTCGTGGATCAACCGTGGGAAGTGCCGACACAGCACGCGGTCGTCGTCGTAGTCGGGCGTCGCGGTGAGCGCGACGCGCACGGCGCGTGGCGCGAAGGCCGAGCGGAGCAGACTCATGCGCGAGGCAGACATCGCGCGGTGGGCCTCGTCGGCGAAGACCAGCGACGCGCCCGCGATGGGCGCCGGGACCGCGCCCGCGGCGTGGTCGCGCAGGAGGATGGAGTACGTGGTGACGTTCACGCCGGCGGCGACGAGGGATTTGCGGTCGCTGAAGTAGGTTCCGACCGGGAGACCGGGGAGGCGGGCGGAGAGCTCGGCGGCGGTCTGATCGACGAGCGTCCGCGTCGGGACGATGAAGGTCGTGCGCAGACCGCTGCGGGCGATCATGTCGGCGGCGACGACGGTCTTGCCGGTGCGCGGAGGGAGAACGACGCGGCCGAAATGACCCCGCGGGGCGGAGCGGCCATCGGAGGCGGCGAGCGCGCGGAGGAAGCGGGCGAGGTCGGCGCGCACGCGAGCCTGGTCGGGGCGGAGCTCGAAGGCGACGGCGTGGTGGGACGATGGATCGGTGCTCGCGGGGTCGAGGCGCGACGCGGCGCGAGCAAGGCGCTCGGCCATCGGGAGCCCGGCGGGGTCTTCGTGAAACTCGGTGGGCGCGAACACGGTGCAGGCGAGGGCAGAGGCTACGCTTCGGTCGCCGACCGTGCGCGCGAATCATCGCGGCGGCAGCGGGGTGGGTCGCCCCTCCTCGGCGATGCTGTCAGGCGACAGGCGTACGCGATGCCCGCGCATCGAAGCAGGCCGGGCCCTGGGGCCAACGGATCGATCGCATCGACTGGCAATCGAAGTCCCGCGAGCGCCTCGAAGATCACCGTCGCGAGGCGCACGTCACTCGATGCGAAAAGGGACGTGCTGCCCTTCGGTGTCGAGACGAACCAACGCGGCACCCTCGCTGGCACGGATCCACTCCAGTTACCGGAACGCCTATTATCCGTCGCACGCCTGCCCGCAAGCATTGGCGGGAGCTCCTCGGACGCCGCCTTGGCGTCGAGGTCGTCGGCGCGCTTGGGCAATGGGAGGTGGGCGGGCTGATCCATGGAGGACAGCGCGGATGTAGTCCCGCCGTCGCCTCCATGCAATGGATACTTCGACTCCGTTGTCGATTATCGAGAGTGGGTATCGCCGGGCGGAGTCCACCGCGCTCGACGGCGCGATCGGTGAAGGTCGATGCCTTCGAGGATCAGCGTCAGCTCAGGCGACTCGAGATCGAAGTGGGTGGCGCCGGGCGCGATCTCCCGCGGCAGGCGGAAGCAGCCGCGCTCGATGCGCTTCGTGATCAACACAAATCCAGTGCGATCCCAGAAGAGTATTTTGATCTGATGTCGGCGCTTGCTGATGAAGCAGAAGACGTGTCCCGAGAGCGGCTGAAGTGCCATGTCGGAGAGCACGGTCCCGGCCAGCGAGTCGATGCCTCGACGTCCATCGACGGGCGTGGTGGCGAGGTAGATTCGGACCGACGGCGGTAGCGTCAGCAAGAGCGGACCTCGCACAGGACGTCGAGCAGTCGGGTCAACGTCGCGACGTCGAACGAGGGCGGCACACGGACGACCGTGCCGTCGGGCAGAACGAGCTCGATCGGCGCGGCAGCGACGGGTGGCGGGGCGGCGCGCGGAGGTACCTCGACGCGCACCGGCAGGAAGGTCACCGACGCCGGGGCAGGCCGTGTATCGGTCGCGGTGGCAGCAGCGCCGAGGCGCTTGCGCCACCAGCTCAGGCGGTTGCGCGAGAGGTCATGACGGCGCTCGAACTCGGCGAGCGAGAGCCCACTGCGCTCGAACGCGAGGAGCAGTCGCCTGGCCTCGGTGGGCCGGAGATTGCGCGGACGACGACGATGCTGGGGCTTGGGGGACGGAGTCGGAGAACGAGCGGACTTCGGCATGGCGGACCTCCGGGTCGAACCATGCGAACGGGCCGAAGGGCATACGAGATGGCGGCCTCGCGCATAACTTCGACACGCGGGCAGCTCACGCGGCGGCGAGCATCGGCTCCACCACCTTGCGACTCCGCACCCTGGGCCGCGCGGGCGTCGGCATGATGGCGACGAGGTGCGCGAAGAGGTCGTCGTGCTTCTTCCCCGCGAAGC
>CAIOSS010000590.1 GCA_903860995.1 uncultured delta proteobacterium
AGGCGGAACGGGCGCGATCGGCGCGCCGGGCGGCGACGGCTGCTCTGGCACCGGCGCGGGCGGCGCGAGCACGCTGAGCAGCGTGGCGGGCGTGGCCGGGTCGGAGGGCGGCGGCGGCGGCGGCGCGGGGGGATCGGGATCGACACGGCGAACGGGTCCCGGCGCGGCGGGTCAGGGTGGGTCGTGTGTCGGCGGGATGATCGCGCCTGCCAGCGGCGCGACCCCCGGCGGCGCCGCGGACCCGGACTACGCCGCGGGGGTCGCCGTCGGCGGCAACGGAGCCAACGGCGGCAACGGGCGCGTGGTGGTGCGCTGGGGCCCGTAACGACCCCGATGCACCCGCGCGCGACGGCTCCGGCCTGCGCGTTCACTCGCCCTTCGCCTGCGCGCGCTCTGGTTCGGTAGGCGGCAGTGAATCCCACGAAGAGGTCCGCACCGCCGCCGGTCCGCGAGGTCGTCGTCGCCGACGAAGCGCCCCTCGACGGCGCGCAGCACAAGGTGCGCGCGGAAGCCCTGCGCCGCGCCGAAGACACGCGCAACGTGATGGGAGACGCCCTCGTGGCCCTCGGTCGCGGGCTGCTCGTGCAGGTGTTCGACGACGCCGCCGGCGCGACGATCCCGTTGTCAGACGTCAACCCGCTCCGAGAGGAGGACGCCGATGAAGAGGTTGATCGGACTCGAGGTGCATCGCCCAAGCACGACGTGCGCGGTGATCGATGCGCGTGGCAAGCGCGTGCGAGGGATCGGCAAACCAACGCGGCACCCTCGCTGGCACGGATCCGTTCCAGCGGCCGAAACACCCATGACCCATACTGTTCGCGCCCGCGCGCGTTGGCAGAAGCTCCCGGGACGCTGCCTTGGCAATCAACCCCCCGATCGCGAGGTGTTGGGCGTTCGGCTCGCGCCAATCGAGGTCCAACCCGGCCTTGGTGTCGGGCGCCACCAGCACCGGCAGGTGCGCCTGCGCCGCGACCTCCTCGGGGGACATCACCAGGAACGCCGCGATCACCTGCAGGGGCAGGCGCAGCGAGCGGCCCAGCAGGTTGATGGTGTCCTCGACCCTGCCCGCCCCGTCACGCGGGGCGGAGTCGATGGCGATGCGCAGCCCCGCGGCCTGCTCGAACCCGAAGGCCTTGGTCTCGCGGACGAGCTCCACGGTGCGCCGCTCCAGCTCGGTCGTCATGCCCGCGCGCACCAGTCGCGCGCGGAAGTCCGCCAGCGTGGCTTCGCCGAAGGGGGGCCTCCTCGGAGCCCATGCAGCCTGCGCCGAGCAAACCGCCGCCCCCGCCCGCCGGAAAGCACTCCCGTCGATCCCGTCAAGCCCCATTCACCCGAGGGGTGTTCTAGAGCATGGCCTCGAAGCGGATGTCAGCGCGGATCCCCCTCCGACGGGGACCACCGACCCCGGCTGGCGGCCGAAGGACGGGTCGTGCGGTGGATTTCGAGGAGTCGCGCGGGCTTTACGGCGAGGTCGGTCCTGGCAATATCGGTTGAGATTGGACTATCGAAACGGCGCCCGGCGCCGATATACCAAGCCCGAGGCCCCGTCTGGACGACGTCCGCCGTCCGACTGCGCGTTGGACTTCGGCTGGACAGAGCGCTTGAGACACCGCGGAGGGGGTTGAAGACCATGGTTTTGTTCGAAGGCGTGTGCCGCTGGTCCCGAGGAGCGCTCGCGCACACAGGAAATGTGATCGTGACGGCGACGAGCCTGCGCTTCGAGCCGTCGCGGCTCGACCGGTTCGTCGGGGCGAAGAGCTGGGCGATCGACCTGGGCGAGCTGACCCAGGTGGCCCCCACCGCGGAGGCGATGACCATCGACCTCTTCGCGGCCGACGTCGTCCAACGGCTCGCGGGCAAGGCCGTGCCGGAGGTGGAGGACGCCATCCGCCTGGCGCTCACCACGCATCCGAGCAAGACCGCGGAGCCCCCCGCCCTCGCCGACGAGGAGCGCCTCGTCCTCGCCCTGCCCGCCCGCCTCACCCGCGGGCCGCGGAACGAGCGCGCGGGCGTCGTCTCGCTGACCACCCACCGGCTGCACTTCGCCCACTCCGGCGTCGACAAGCTCGAAGGCGGCCCGATCGGGCTCGACGTGACGCTCGACCTGCTGCGGGACGTGCACCTCGACGGCGACCGCGTGTGCGCCGCGTTGGAGGACGAAACGCTCGTCCTGACCATGCCGGACTCCATCGCCCTCTTCGCCGCGCTCTGCGACGTCGACGAGGCGCGGCCGCTGGCGGAGGGGGCGTTTCGGGCGCGCGAGGCCACCCTGGTGACGCCCGCCCCGTCGGCCCGCGGACGCTTCGCCTCGACGCGACGGCTGCTCCGGTTCGCGCCGGAGACCGGCGAGCCGATCGAGATCGCCCTGGCGGACGTGTCCCGCGTGCAGCTCGCGCCCGGACGCACGGACCGCCTCGTCGTGCGCCAGGGCAAGAAGGTCTGGGTCTTCGGCGTGGCGAACGCCGAGGAGGAGCTCGGCGAGATCACCCGGCTCCTGGCCGACCTCGTGCTGGAGGGCGAGCCGGCCACCGACGCGCGCGGCTGTTACGACGAGGTCGGGCTCGATCGCGTCATCCGCACATGGGGGGCGCAGCTGCCGGGCCTGACGCCGGGGCGCGTCGCCATCGGCGGCCCCGCCGTGATGGTGTTCCCCAAGGACGGCGTGCAGCGCGGCGCCCTGCTGCTGTTCGACCAGGGCCTGCTCTTCCTCCCCGCGGGCGGTCCCAAGGGGGACGAGCGACGCTTCGCCGCGAAGCTCGGCGTCTTCGCGACGGATCCCTCCGAGGAAACCCGGGCGCGGAGCGCGTGGCTGCGGCGGCACGAGAGCCAAGCGCTGCAGGTGCTCCCCTACGGCGGCGCGCCCTTCCTCGACCGCTTCGTCCCACTGCTCCGCCGACTGTCGATGGAGTACATCGTCGAAAGCAGCGACCAGTCGCGCAACCGCCGCAACGCCTACCGGGCCAAGACCGTCGAGCCCGTCGAGGTACGGGTCTCCGGGCACTTCGACCGCACAGACACCGGCGAAGAGGTCGGGGAGAGCACCGTCGACGCCCTGCTGATCGACCTCTCCGCGGACGGCTGCCAGATCGCCGTCGACGACGCGCTGACGGGCACGTGCATCGTGGAGATCGAGGGCCCGACCCCAGAGATGCCGCTTAGCGTGCGCGCGGACATCGTCCGCACGGCGCCGCCGTCGCTGATGGTCCCGGAGTGGCGCTGCGGGCTGCGCTTCGTGAAGATGTCGCCGGACGAGGCGCGCAAGGTTCGCGAGGTCTCGATGGACCTGCAGCGCCAGGAGCTCGCGCTGCGACGCGACGCGAGAACTGAGACCCCTGCGCAGCGGGAGAACGCCGATGCTGCTCAAGTTGGTGTGGAAGACGCTGCCGAACGTGGCGGCGGCGCAGATCGCCGAGCGGGTGATCGGTGAAGGGTCTCGGGCAGCCAACGCGGCACCCTCGCAGGCATCGATCATCTGTAGCAACGGCTCCCGCGAGCGTTGGTAGGAGCTCCCGGGACGCTGCCTTGGGAAGGAAGGGAAAGAAGGTTTGGTGGGGAAGCGAGAAAGGAAAGGGATGAGCGGGGCGTCGACCCGACGCGAGATGAACGACTCGAGCGTCAGAGCGTCCCTCCCTTTCATCCCTTCCGTTCCTTGCGACCCTCGCGCCCTTGCGGTTTTTTCCCTCCCCGCACGCCGCGCCCACGTCGCCCGCTTCTCTACACCCCCGGCGGCAGGAGGCTCGGCGTCGTCGAGGCGCCGATCGGCATGCGCGGCGGCACCGGCGTAGCCCTTCCCCGCGGCGCGATCACGGTGCCGGTGCGCGCCAGCTTGCGCCAGCCGTGGCGGCGGCCGGCGAGCACCGCGACCATCGCGCGCAGGCTCACGAGGTACAGGAACTGCCGGTACGTGAAGCGCTGCACCAGCAGCAGCGGGAGCCAGCGCAGGGGCTTGCGGTCGAGCGTGAACGCGAGCGTCGAGGCGACGAGGTCCATCGCGAGGAACCCCAGGTACCCGGAGAGCACGGCGCCGGTCTGGCCGGTGAGCAGCGAGGCGACGAGGGCAAGGTCGCCGATGGGCTCACCAGGGGGAAGAGCACCTGGAAGACGATGGCGTTGGGCAGCGCGACCCAGCCGAGCGAGCCGCGGAAGAGCGACCCGCGGTGCTTGGCGAGGCACTGGTAGGTGCCGTAGGTCCAGCGGAAGCGCTGCTTCCAGAGGGCACCGAGGGTCTCCGGGGCCTCGGTGCGGCCGACGGCGCCGGGCTCGTAGGCGATCACGCCGCCGGCGCGCAGCACGCAGAGGGTGAGGTCGGCGTCCTCGACGAGGGTGTCGCCGCTGTAGCCCTCGACCGCGAGCACGGCGTCGCGGCGCCACGCACCCAGCGCGCCCGGCACCACCCCGATGCAGTTGAGCGCCTGGAAGGCCCGGCGGTCGAAGTTCTGGCTCGTGACGTACTCGATCGCCTGGAAGGCCGTGAGCAGCGAGTTCACGTTGCCGACCTCGACGTTGCCGCACACCGCGGTCACCCGCCGGTCGGCGAAGTGCGCCACCATCCGGCGAATCGCCTGCGGCGCGATCATCGTGTCGGCGTCGACCGCGACGATGATGTCGCCGAGGGCGTGCTGCATCCCGAGGTTGGCCGCCGAGGCCTTGCCCCCGTTGGCCTTGCGCAGGCAGCGCACGCGCGGCTCGGAGAGCGCGAGGGCGTCGACGAGGTCGGCGGTGCCGTCGGTCGAGCCGTCGTCGACGACGAGCACCTCCAGGTTGGCGTACTCGCCCACGAGCAGGGCGCGCGCGCTCGCGACGATCACCGTCGCCTCGTTGAAGGCCGGCACCAGCACCGTCACCCGCGGGGAGAAGTCCGGCGCCGGGGTGGTGGGCGCGCGGCGCAGGGCCTCGCGGGCGACCAGCGCCCCGAGCCCGAGCACCCGCAGCGCCGCGAGCGCCGTGCACGCCGAGAAGAGGGCCGCGAGGGCGAAGGTCGCCCACGCGCGGGCCCGCGCCGAGGCCGCCTCGACGCGCGCCTCGAGGCGGCGGAGCGGGGGCATCGGCGGGCGCAGGCTGGCCTCCGGGAGCCGGAGGTACGCCGCCAGCGAGACCACCGGGTGACCCGCGGCGCGCAACCGGGGGACGATCAGGCGCAGCGCCGCCACGGTGGCCGCGCGGTCGCCGCCGCCGTCGTGCAGCACGACCACCCGGCCGCCCGCGGCGACCTCGGCGAGGACGCGCGCGGCGACG
>CAIOSS010000591.1 GCA_903860995.1 uncultured delta proteobacterium
GCCCGGTGACGGCGATGAGCGTGTCGCGGCCCCAGTCCTCGAACCAGGGGTAGCCCGCGAGCACCGCCGGGGGGCGCGCGAGCTCGGCGCGGTAGAGGTCCACCGCGCGGTGGAGCTGGTCGACCCGCGGGTCGGTGGTGCCCGCGGGGACGAGCGCGCGCAGGCGGGCGATCTCCCGGGCTTCGAGCACGGCGAGGTCGTCCGGCAGGCGCCCCTCGGCGGTGAGCACGACGTGGGCGCTCTCGCCCGGCGCGAGGGCGATGACGTACTCGCCGGGGGTGAAGAGGTCCTCCTCGGCGTCGAGGCCGCGGGCGCGCTCGGCCTCGTGCTGGAAGCCCCGCCACCAGTCGGCCGACGCGTGGAAGACCCCGGGCGCCTGCATCAGCACCGCGGCCCCGCCCTCGTAGGGCTGGATGAGCACCGTGCCGGGCCGGTCGCCGACCGATACGGCGTTGATGCGGGCGTCGCGGTTCTGCTTCGCGTGGTGGTGGAAATCGCGGAAGGCCCCGAAGGGGCGCACGGTGAGCGCGATGGCGCCGGGCGCGTCGACGAGGGTGTATCGCACGACGGTGGTGTTCTGCCCGCGCACCATGAACACGGTGCGCTCGAGCACGGCCTCGCCCACGCGCCACTGCCAGCGCGGCAGCGGGTCGAGCGCGAAGGTCACCAGGTGGCGCCAGCCCTCGGGCTGCACCACGCCCGGGAAGGCGTGGGCGCTCAGCGGCGCCCGGAGGTAGCGGAGGGTGATGGCCTCGTCGAGGTGGGCGATGAGCACCTGGCGGCCGCGCGGGGGCGAGAGCGCCGCCACGAGCAGGCCGTGGTAGCGGCGCGTGGCGATGCCCGACACGGTGCCCGAGGCGTAGCCCCCGAGGCCGTTGCCGACGATCCACTCGCGGGCGGTGAGCGCGTCGCGGTCGGTGAGCATCGAGGTCGGGAGGTGGATCATGCGCGGGACGATACAGCCTGCGCGCGGGCCCCGGGGAGTGCTGCGGCTGGGCCTCAGCCCCAGACGGAGGGGGCCTCGGTTGCCGCGGCGCCCGCGCGGAGGTCGCGGGTGCGGATGAGCTGCACCGCGGCGGAGAAGAGCAGCGGGAGGCGTCGGCCGTTGGCGTAGGCGACGGCGCCGTCGGGGGGGAGGGAGCGGGCCAGTGCGAGCACCTGCTCCATCGGGTCGCTGGTGACGATCTTCCGCCGGACCGCTTCGAGCAAATGGGACTCGTGGAGGGGTGTGTTGCGCATGAGGGTCCTCTCGGCCGCCGCTTACGGCGTTGCAGACTGCGCCGGGGGTGAGAGGTTCCATTCCCCGCGATCTTTGGAAGGCCGTGCAGACGGGCCCAGGGAGCCTTGACGGTCTTCGGGGCAGCCGGTAGGTTCCGCGCCCCGATTACCTGTTTTGGAGGATTCCTCGTGGCCAATCATGCATCCGCCGAGAAGCGCAACCGTCAGCGCGTCAAGCGCACCGACCGCAACCGCTCTGTCCGCAGCGAGTTCCGCACCCTGGTGAAGAACGTCCGTGAGCTCATCGCCAAGGGCGACGCCGCCGGCGCCAAGGCCGCGCTCACCCCGGCGATCTCGGCCCTCGACAGCGCCGTCACCAAGGGCGTCCTCGTCCGTGGCACCGCGTCGCGCCGCGTGTCGCGCCTCGCCGCTGCCGTGCACAAGCTCGGCGCCGCTCCCGCCGCCAAGTAGCCCACTCCCTCCCAAGCCTTCCCCCCGCGTCAGCGCCCGTCGCCTAGCGACGGGTGCGTCGCGAACAACTCCACCACGTACAGCTCCCCGTCGCGGGTCGCGACGCCGAGGCCCATCGCGTCCAGCGCCGGGTGGAGCACGTTCGCCCGGTGCGACGGCGAGGCCATCCACCGCGCGTGGGCGTCGGTCAGGCTCTGCGCCCGCGCGAGGTTCTCGGCCACCAGCCCCGCCGTCAGCCGCGCCCGCTCCATCCGCTCGATGGGACCGTCCCCGGGCGTCGGCTCATGGGCGATCACCCCGCGCGCGGCGAGGTTTCGGGCGTGCGCCGTGGCGACCGCGTCGAGCAGCGGGTCGCGGCGCAGCGGCGGCGCCCCGGCGCGCCCGCGCTCCCGGTTGATGGCCGCGAGCAGGTCGCGCCCGTCGACGAGCGTGTCCTGGGGGGCGCGGGCGACCGGCGCGGGGTGCCACGTCGCCAGCGGGATCGGCCCCCCGGCCAGCGTCGCGATCACCTGCATCGTGGCCGGGACGAGCGCGGCCGGGAGGGTCACCGAGGCTGCGTCGTCGAAGGCGAACACCGTCACCGCCCCGTCGCGGTCGGTCACCGCGAGCTGCGGGCTGTGCACGGACTGCGGCAGCGCCGCGCGCACCGTGAGCACCCCGTGGTCGTAGGCGCTGAGCACCTCGACGAGGCGCGGGGCGACCGCGAGGGCGATGCGGGTCCCGTCGGTGGCGATGGCGCAACGGGGGAGCAGCGCGGGGTGGCGCGCGCGCTCGATGGTCGCGGCGAGGGCGGCGGGGTCCTGCGTGGGGAGCACCGTCGTGTAGACCGTGGGCGCGAACATCCCCGCGGCCTCGGTGAGCGCGCGCTGCGCGTCGGGGTCGGCGACGGGCGCGGCGAGGGCGGCCCGGGCGGCGGGCAGCAGCCGGCCGTCGGGGCGGCAGCGGTCCGCGAGGGCGTCGCCCGGGGGGTCGGCGTGCGCGGTCGCGGCGAGCGCCGTGAGGGTCAGCGCGAGGTGCGTCCGTGGAGCCATCGGGTCAGCGTGGGCCAGAGGAGTTGCGGGGACTTGCGCCCGAGCAGGAGGTCACCGTGCCCGCTCGGGAAGGTGACGTAGGTGCGGTCGCGCGCGCGGCTGCGGTCGTACGCGGGGCGCACCGCGGCCGGGCGGGCGAGGTGGTCGTGGGCGCCGGCTACCACCAGCAGCGGCACGTCGCAGCCCTCGAACTCCCGGGCGAAATGGTCGTCGGCGTCGGCGCGGCTCGCGACGAGGTGCGCGAGCTCGCCGAAGCTGGCGCGGTCGAAGCTGCGCGCGAGGTACTCCGCGAGCACCTCGGGCTCGAAGCCGCCGGGGTGCCACGCCCGGATGGGCATCGGCAGCCAGGGGGTGTCCCAGAGCGCCTGCGTGGCGCGGAGCATTCCCCCGACGGCCCGCATCGGGAAGGCCGTCGAGCCGCGGCCGACGAGCGCCGCGGCGCGCGAGAGGGCGTGCACGAAGCTCGCGTCGCGACCCCAGAAATAGGGCGTCGCGAGGCCGACCACCGCCGCCACCCGCCCGGGGTGCCGCGCCGCGGTCGCGTAGGCGAGCATCCCGCCGAGGCTGTGACCTACCAGGGTCACGCGCTCGTGGCCGCTGAGGGCGGCGATGGCGTCGAGGGCGGCCGGGAGGTCGTGGTCGAGGTAGGGGCGCAGGTCGGCGGGGGCGCGGTCGTGCGTGGCGCGCGAGCGCCCGTGCCCGCGCAGGTCGATGCTGAACACGTCGTGCCCGGCGGCCGCGAGGTGGTTGGCGAGGCTGCGGCGGGAGAGGTGCCAGGCGTGGAGGTTCTGCCCGAAGCCGTGCACGAGCAGGAGGGGTACGCGGGCATCGACCCCGGGGCGCGCGAGGCGCTTGCGCACGAGGGCGAGCGAGCCGGCGTCGGGGAGCGTGAGCGCGGTCTCCTCGAGGTGCGCCGTGCGGGCGCCGTCGACGACCTCGGTCACCTCCACGGGCGCGGTGCTGATGACTCGGGCGGACATCCGTGGGTAGTGTAGCGGCCGTGTCCGCACGACGACGAATCCTGGGCCTGACCCTGCTCCTCTCGGCCGGGGCGCTCGCGTGCCCGGCGGCCGCCCAGCAGGCGACCCGCTCGCAGGTGGAGCACGACCTCGGCGGCTTCGAGCAGGGCCCCGACGACGCCGCGGTGCGCGCATGGGGCTCCGACGGCCCCGCAGTGCTCATGGCGATCGGCAACGACCCCGCGGCGGCGCCGCACGTGCGGCAGCGGGCGGTGTTCGCGCTGCGGTATTTCGGCCCGCGGGCGGCGGTGCGGGACTACCTCCGGGCCCTCGCGACGGTGCCGGGGCAGGGGCTCTTCCTGCTGCGCGCGGCGCTCGACGCCCTGGTGCTGGGCTGCGGCGACCTCGCGACCGCGTCGGCCTTCCTCGCCGACGAGCGGGTCGACGTGCGCGACGGCGCCGCGTGGGCGCTGGCCCGGTCCGGGGCGTCGGCGGCCCGGGCGATCTTGACCGAGCGGCTGAGGGTCGAGCGCGACGAGACCGTGCGGCGCACCCTCACCGACGCCCTGCAGACTTCGGCGGCCGCGCGCGCGGTGCATTGATCCCGGCGGCGGCGTCTGTGTAGAGTCGGCGCGCCCTCGTGGCAGTACGGCGACCAGCGCCGGGAGGAAGGTTTTCAATGAACGGTCGTGTTGTGGCGCTCGTCGCCGCGGGCGTGTTGTCGGTGTCCACCAACGTGTTTGCACAGACCGCGAGCGCCACGGTCCCCGTGGAGCCGCCGGTTGTGGCGGGGACGGGCGCGGTGCAGAACCCGGGCGTGGCGGCGGGCGCAGCGGTGGCCCCGGAGCCCCTGCGCTTCGGGCGCAACGTCGAGCACAGCCTCGGCACCCGCCTCTGGATCTGGACCACCCCCGTGTGGATGGTCAACCTGTTCGCGCACGTGGACAACGCCGACCAGTGGTCGGGCGCGACCACCTTCTCGCCGGCCCTGGAGTACGTCTACCGCAAGGGGTCGCTCGACCTCGTGGTGGGCCTCCAGTACACGAGCCTCGCGACCTCCGGCTCCACCCCCGGGCTCATCCGCGGCCGATCGGAGAACGACGTCGCCCTCGAGCGCATCCAGAGCTCGCTCTGGACCTTCAGCGCCAACGTGCTCTTCCTCTGGTCGAGCCGCATCAACGACTGGTTCGAGATCCAGTACGGCACCGGCGTCGGCGTCTCCGCGGTGGGCGGCGACCTCTACCGCACGCAGGTCACGCCAGCCGCGGGGGGCGGCTACCAGGAGTGCGGCCTGGCCGAGCGCGGGCGCACCGCCTCCTGCGACGCCGCCAATGACCACTACGTCAACGCCGACGGCACGCGCTTCTCCGAGCCGCGGCTCACGGCGTCCCCGAGCGGCAGCATCCCCCCGGTGGTGCCGTGGCTCTCGCTGCCCCACGTCGCGCTGCACTTCCGCCCGCACCGCAGCTTCGACGAGCGCGTCGACGGAGGCTTCGCCGACATCGGCTTCTACGGCGGCCTCGCCATGCACTAC
>CAIOSS010000592.1 GCA_903860995.1 uncultured delta proteobacterium
ACCGAGCCATGATCGCGGTGCCTACATCTCGCGACCCTTCTGGCTAATGCGTAGCCATGAATGGCGAGGGGCTCCTGGAAGGGATGCGTTTCACGACGAGCTGTCAGGTGATCGCAGCTCCTCTCCATTCATGGAGAGGGGCGCGCGGCAGCGGGGGTGAGGTCTGCGCGAGCTTCGACGCATGGCCGATCAGCGAGCGCGAAAATCGGGTCACGGGCTCTCTGTAAACCCCAGCAACTTCGTGCTAGGGCCCTGCCCGGTCGAAGTACTTTTCCGCCAATGCAGTATCCGAGGCCGATGTCTCCTGCGCGACCGCCCCCGACGCTGCCGCCCGCGGCGCTTCGCACGGCGCCTGACTCGGACTACGTTAACGGCGATTTCGACCCGACCGCACCACGGGTAGCCAGGGAGTTCTACAATGATCCGGACGCATTTCAACGCACTGCCACAGGCGTCTCGCGAGCGCCTCGCGGCTGCGCTCACGGGAACTCCACCCCGGGGCGCGCTGGCCTGCACTCCAGCCATCGACACGGGCGAGCTACGCAAGCTCGGCTGGTTCGGCGTCATCCTCGTCGCGATCTTCACGTACTTCTTGTTCACCATGAGCATCGGCAACGTCCGCCGCGACGATGCGCTCCTGGGGGCGACCGGGTCGCTGACCTTCGCAGCGGCTCTCTTCATCTGCACCTGGTGGCTCCTGAGCTCGGTTCATCGACGAATCACTCGGGTGGACTTCCCCGCCCCTCCTGGGACGTACCTCCTGCCGCTCGACATCGTGGTGTTCACCGACCCGGTGTTGAGCATCCATCCCCTGCAGGCGATGCAAGGCATTCGCGCGACAGATTTCTACCTGTCTGGCCGATACCAGTACACGCTGCTCGCGATCACGCTCCCGACCGGGGTGTTCTCCTTCCGGGTCAGTCAGCAACAGTCCGCGGACATCCAGCGGAGGCTTGCCGAATACGACCAGCGATTCCGCGAGGCGATCGCGCGCGATGACCGACGCACCCTCCACGAGCTCGATCCCCTCTACGACGCACGATCGAGCCCGATGTGGCCACCACCACCACAAGGCCTCGATGCGACGCCACCCTCTCCGACCTCGGGCCCCCTCGTCGTCGTCCGCAAGGCGCCGTCGTGGCTGAAACACCCCGTCATCGCGGCGGCGGTGTTCGCGCTCGTGGCCGCGCCTGCGATGTGCTTCGCGCGCAACTACTACAGCGACGAGGAGATGTTCGAATCTCTCCGCGGGCGGCCCATGGAGGATCTCTGCCAACGCTACATCGCCCTCGAAGGCCGCCACGTCGCCGAGGTGCGCAGTACGCTGCTGCCTGCGGCGGTGTTCAGTGCGACACCACGATCGAGCGCCGTCGCCTACCGCGAGTTCATCCGGAGGTTTCCGCAGAGCCCCCTCGTCCGCGACGCGCGCGTGCGGATTCACGAACTCTTCGGCGAGGCGCGCACAAACTGGCGGCGTCAGGCCGCGACCGGCAATCCCGAGCTTGTTCCCTTCATGACGCGGCTCCTCGCGTGGGAGGAGGCGCACGACTCGCCGAAGGTGCGCGTACGCTTCTTCCCGCCCGCCTCGACCTCCCTCGCGCTGATCGACAGGCTCGCCGCGCAGAACCCGCGCCTCCTGCCAGGGCACACGGTCGCGCCGATCGCGCCGCACTTCACCGACGCAGCGATGCGCCCGCGCGAGGGCCGCGTGGTCACCGCGCTCTCCACCGCGTTTCGAACGGTGTTTCAAGAAGGCCTGCTCTCCCTGGAGGACGGCGGACGACTCTCCGAGGGCGCGCCGACACCCAACGACGCGCCCGTCTTCGACGTGAGCTACCTCGTCGCTCCCTCGGGCGCCGAGTACCACATCGACAACATGCCGACGCGCGTGTTCATCGGGATGACCTTCACGTTTCGAGTCACGATGCGCATCCCCGACGGAGGTGCGCCCTACAGCTTCACCACCTTCGCGAGCCCCGACCGCCACTTCACCTTCCGACGTCGGACGGGCGTCGCCCCGACGGACGCGTTCATCTACGGGGTGATGTCGGACAACGCCTTCGATCGGCTCTCACGGAGCTTTCGCGCGGTGTTCTTCCAGCCGACCCAGGCCGACATCATCGCGGAGCGAAACGCCGCAGCCGAGGCCGCCGCGGACGACCCGACGACGTCAGGCACACCGACGACGCCGGCAACACAACCTGGCGAGGACGACGACGCGACCTCCGGGCAACGGCCACGCCGACATCGTCGACATCACTGAGACCGTCGACGACCATGCGCAACAACCTCTTTCTGCGGCCGCAGAACTGCTCGCGCCCGCGCGCCGTGTGGTGCGGGTGACGGTCGAAAACAACCTGCACCCACCGCTCCTCCCCCGCGACGGGCGGCACCGGGTTCTCGCTCACGGCGGACGGCGCGCCGCGCCAAATTCCATCGACGATCAAAGCGAAGGCAGCAGCGTGAGACGCTGAAGGAGATCGGGACATGTCATACGGCACAAAGAACAGCGTCGAGAAGGTCGCGAGGCTCCTGCTCGCCGCGGCGGCCGCCGCGATCACGGTGTACTGCCTCGCAACGGTGAGCGCGCAACTGACGCCTGCGCGATCTCCGGGCGTGCAGGCGATGGACGTCCGACAGGTCGCAGGTGGAGCGCAGCCGACCTCTGATCGTGTGCGAATGACCGGCAGGATCATGCGCTCGAACTCCGTGCGCCACACGAGTCGCAGAACCCGCTCCGGGGAGTACGTCTCAGGGAGCGAACGGGCGGCGTTCTACCGTAACCCCTCCGCGAGCGGCGTCTTTCGGGCTCCCCCGGCCTCGTCCTACGCCTGCGGGCGGAGGTCACCATGTCCCGACGCCCGAAGACCGCTCGCCGCCGCTGGCACCACTGGACC
>CAIOSS010000593.1 GCA_903860995.1 uncultured delta proteobacterium
ACGCCTACTCCGAATCCCAGCTCCGGTTCGCTAGCCTTGCAGTTCGGCAGCCCTCGAGTGTATGCAGCGCTGATAGGCACGCTTTGGATCCAGATTGTTTTGCCTCGATGCCGTTCCGACCCGCTCACTACGTTCGTTTTCCACAGGGCGGCACGCGGCGGCCGCCCCCCCTAGAGGCGAGCGGGAGACACTTTTGGGGTTCTCAAGCGACTGAAGGTTGTCTTCTCGCCAACCGGCCCTCGTCGTGAGCCGCATCCGCCCCGCCGGCGTCGCGCGCCAGCACGGCTTACTCGCTGACACCTATGAGCAGCGCGACGCCACCGGCCACCGTCAACCTTCGCGCTGGACCGACGGCGCTGCCCGTCACCTCGCCTTTCACCGGGACTTCGAGGAGCATGCCTTTGGCGACCGTACCGCATTACACGAGCTTCTCGCCGACGAGCGCGTACGCACCGCGCAACGGATACTCCTCGGCGATTCGCGTCAGTCTCTCGAGGACCTTCGGCGGGGACTGCGTAGCGCCCTTCGCAACGACCGCCTCGACCGCGTCGCCGAGGTTCTGGCCTGGTACGCTGGCGAGGACCATGCGTCGCGCTCGCGCCTCCGAGCATGGCCCAGAGCTCACGCAGACGGAGACCTTACTGAGGTGCTCGCCGTGCTCCGCGACAGCCGCCGGCCGGACGTGGAGCGCGCGCTCCTCGCCTGGGAGGCCTGCGTCGCAGTTCGACGCGCGGGTAGCATACCCACGGTTCTAGACCAGGCACTCACCGCCACGGCGCGTCCCTCCGACGGAGCCTGGACTCGCCTCGCTCACGCCCTCCTTCGGACGCTGCCTGCGCCCCTCGCCGATCGATTTGCCGGTGAGTCCCCGCGTCGGATCGATCCATCGTTCTCGCGACCGCTCGCCGAAGATCCTTCGCCTACGGTCCCCACGACGCTTGGCGCCAGCGAAGCAGCAAGAGTGCTCCAGTCGCTCGGACCACGAGCCTCGCTACGCCTCGGAGCCTGGCTCGCGGCGCTCGCCGAGGGCGTCGCGGCGCCATCGTTTGCAGGTTCCATTGGGGCACTGCTCGAGGCTGCGGTCGACGCGGACCTCACCGATGCCGAACGCGAGGCTGTAGCCGAAGCCCTCGATCCGCGAGCCAGAGCGGTGCTTGACGCAGCAGGCTTCGACACGCTGGGATGCTTCGAGCGTCTCTGCGCCGCGGTGCGCTCGGACCAGCGTGGCAACCTCTCGCGTTGCTTGGCACGCCTCGTGTCGCTTGTACGTTCGCCCCAAGACCGCCGCCGCGTCGGGGCCATCTTGCGCGCGAGGCTCGCTGCGGCTCCGGAGAGACGCAGTCGCAGTCATGGCCAACTCCCCTTCATCGCCTGCCTCGCAGACGAAATCGGCGCGAACGGCATTCCCGACGATTTCGATGAGGAGGTATGCGCGGCGGTAGACCTCGAAGCAACGGCGCTCGTGCGCCCCAACTCGGACTTCCTGCTGCTTGGCCTGGGTCGTCGCGCCGGCGACGAGGCCACATTGCGCGCGGTCTTCGACGGACTCGCAAGCCCGTGGGTTCGCGGACAACTCCTCCGTCGCCTCCCCGTGGACGCGTTGCGCACCATGGCTCTCGAGGATCTCCCTGGCGCCATCGACAACGCGCTCGCACGATCCTTCGCCTTCGAGTCTGTGATCCGGGCGCGTGGCGATCTCCTCGACGACGAAGCCTGCACGAGGGTACTGACCGTCGTAGACCGCGAGAACGCCGAGATGACCGTGGTCCAGGTTTCGGCACTTATCGAAGCGTGGTCACAGCACAAAGAGGCCCCAACCTGCTTTACACGCCTTTGGTCATCGCTCGGTGAGGCCCTCGCAGCGTTGTCCGACGATTACGCCGCGCGCGTTGTGGACATCGTTGCTACCCGGTTCCCGAGCGATCGGTTGCCGTGTCCGCCGATGGTCGCCTGGACACAGCAGGTCGCAACTCGCGTCCCATCCGCCCGTGCGGCTGCGTGGCCACGATGGATTCACAAGCTTTCTGCCAGCACTCAGTCGCACCGTTCGCCGGCCGATGCCGCAGTGAAGCCATGGCATGAGGGCGACGCGGCTACCTTGGCATTTCGAGCTTATTCTTTTGCCTTGGACGATCCCGGCGCGTGGGATCGCCTTCCAGGTCCGGCGGTGCTCGCGCTGTTAGAGCGCGTTGGCCCTTGCCTGCCAGACTTTTACACACTTTCGGTGATGCTCCGACTCGGCGCACGGGCACCGGACATCACGACGTACTCCTGGACCGCCCCCCATCGTGACGCCCACGCCGTCGCGACTGGGACAAAGTTCGTCAACGGTGCCCTGCTCGAAACGCATCTCACGATCCCCTTCGCAGACGCGCTGCTCGATGTGCTCTCCTCGACCGATGTCGGCGACCGGACGCTCGCGACACTGGCCAGACACCCTCGGCTCCGCGCCGCGATTCGCGAGCGGATCGACGAGTACCGGGAGTTTGACCTTGGTCGCACGACGAACTTCGTCGCGTCCCACGGCCGCGCTTTGCTGATGCAACTCTGCGAAGAGTTCCTGCCGGACAGCTTCGCCGAGGGAGCGGCGCCGGCCTCACTGAGGCCCGTCGCGCAGAACCTCTGCGCCGAGGCGCTGGCACGCCACGCCACGCGGGATGAGCTTGATGCCCTAGTTACCCGCTGGATCTCCCAGGACCGGAGGGACCGATGATCGTCGTTGACCGGTTCGACCCTGCCGACGACGATTCGCGCTTCATCGGATGTTGCGGCGCTTACCGGCGCTGGGAGCGGGTGGCCCGCCACGACCGACTCTGGTGGCAACTTGCGAGCGACTGGGGCCAGGGCACGGTGCGGGGTCTCGTACTGCCTGTCGGCGCGTTCCGCCTTGAGATCGAAATAGACCTTACCGAACTTCCGTCGGGAGGTCTCTATGTCGCCCTGTGCTCGCGGTTACGTGTGGGACGCACCGGCGTCGACGGGCTGCAGTTCTTCACCGACATGGCACTATCTGTAGGGGTGGAGCAGCGAGCGCTTCGGGTGCGCACAACGGGCGATGAGTTCCTCCATCCTTTCCCTCCCGATGCTCTCGCCCACGAACCCGTGATCCTCGTCTTTGACGCCGACGGCGAGCGCATCACCGTGCGACTCGGGGACATGATGGAAACGTGCGCCGATTTCCGGTCGACCCGACCTCTCGCCGTGCTTCTGGGCGGCAACACCGGAGCGGAGGATCCTCGCGGAAGGTTCGGTGTCATTGTACTGAAAGCCCCTGGGAGGGCAGCAATGCATTCAACTTGATCGGCTTGCGGTCTCGTCACCGTGCCCATTGGGCGATTGAGCATCCAGCCGCCCAGCCAGTTCGCACCTCACGGTAGGCGGAATCCTGAGGGACGCATGGGCTCGAGCACAGAGGCGCCCTTCGCATGGTTCCTTTGCGCGAGGCTTCTTCGGAAGAGCGCGAGGGGCTGACGAGGGCGGTGATGGCCCGAGAGGCCCAACCTTTTCCGCCCCTGTAATTTTCCATGATCTAACTCCTCCGGGTCTTCCAACGCGCGTGCGATTCATTTAATTGCTTCGTGGGGAGTCTGTTCTCCTTCTGCCGCGCCACCATGTGGCAGTAAGGTCCGGCCGGCTGAGGCGTACCGCCGTGACACGCCCCCTCTCACGGAGTCATTATGAACACCCCTCCCCTCCTGTTCGACCCCGGCCGTCGCGATGTCCTGCCGCAACCCAACGCGCGCCGGGCCGCGATCCTCGCCGAAGAGTCCAGAT
>CAIOSS010000594.1 GCA_903860995.1 uncultured delta proteobacterium
ATGATGCCCTTCGAGGTGCTCGGCACCCGCTTCCGCGCGATGGAGTGGCTGCCCCCCGGCTCGACGCTGCTCTCGTCGCTCGCGACGGGCCACGCCTACGCCGCGGTGTCTTCAGCCCGCTTCCCCGATGGGGAGCTGCGCGGCCAGATGCTCCGCGTCGGCCCCCCGCGCTGAGCCGCCTACGCCCCGCCGAGCGCGCGCCGCGGCCGGTCGATGGCGGGCCAGCGGAGGGCGGCCTCCACCTGCTGCGGCGGGACGATCACGTCGCCGTCGTCGAAGAGCTTGAACACCAGCAGCGCGTGCAGCAGCGCGAGGTGGCGCGCGTCGAGGGCCTCGGGGTGCGCGCGGGCGTAGTCCTCGTCGAAGGTGTAGCCCGCGTCGATGCGCGTCGGGCTGACGAGCACCCACTGGGTGAGGTGCTCGTCGGCGCGGGCGACCGCGCCGGGCGGCGGGTCGTCGGGGAGCTCGTCGAGGGTGGGCGCGACGTGTCGCTCGGGGTCGAGCACGAACCGTACGCGGCGCGTCATCGGGTCAGCGCGCGAGCGAGGCGACCGCGGGCTGCGAGCTGCGCGGCGCGGGCGAGGAGTTGAGGGCCGCCGGGGCGCGGAAGGCCACCCAGGCCGAGGCGCCGAGGAGCGCGAAGGCGATGGCCGCGACCCACGCGGTGCCCGAGAAGGTCGCGTGGAGCGACGAGGCCTCGACGGCGCGGCCGAAGAGCGGGGACATCGCGGCGAAGAGCAGCCGGCGGCCCATGCCCTCGACGGAGAGCAGCGTGGCGCGGTCGCGCGGGCCCTCGATGATGCGGTTCATGAGGGCGCGCATGAGGGGCGAGAACACCCCGAAGGCGCTGGCGAGCAGCACCATGAGCACGATGCAGAGGGTGCCGTGGGCCTCGCCCATGAGCAGGTACGCGGCCGTGAGGCCGACGCCCAGCGAGACGGCGATGGTGCGCGAGCGCACCCGAGCGAAGAGGGACCCCACGCTGCCGGCGACGAGCGCGGTGCCCACCTCCTTGGCGGCCGCCAGCAGGCCCATGGTGAGCACGGTGTGCTGGAGCCACGCGCCGTGGAGGTGCGCCTCGATGTGCGGCTGGTCGGCGAAGAGCGAGAGGCGCAGGAGGACGAAGGCGACGGCGCCGAAGGCCACGATGCTGGAGAGGCGGCCGTCGGTGCGTAGCGTGTGGAAGGCGCGGCTCAGGTGGTCGGCGACGTGGCCCTCGTGCAGGGAGGTGCGCTCGGGGAGGGTGAGCGCGACGACGCCCGCGATGGCCGTGGTGAGCGCCGTGAGCACGAAGACCGCGGCGGGGTGGACGTACTGGTAGACGATCGCGCCGACGAGCACCGCGACGAGGTTGCCGACGCCCTTGGCGGCGGTGGACCAGCCCTCCCAGCGAGGGTAGAGCGCGACCTGACGCCTGGCCGCGAGGTGGTCGTAGAGGTAGGCCGAGTCGGCGCCCGAGGAGAGCGACATCGAGAGCGCGCAGAGGACGTTGGCCGCGGCGAAGGCGCTGAATGAGTGCCCGAGGATGAAGAGCAGGCAGGCCAGGGACATCATGAAGCCGCCGGCGCTCATGGCGACCCGGCGGCCGTAGCGGTCGGCGAGCATGCCGGTGGGCACCTCGAAGGCGACCGCGGCGACGCAGAACACCACGTTGAGATCGAAGACGTCGGCGACGGAGAGGCCGCGGCGCTGGAGGTAGTAGACCTGGAAGGGCGCGAAGGCCCACGTGAGCGCGAGCGTGCGGTACGCGAGGTACGCGAGGAGAGGACGACGCTGGAGCCACGACCAGATCACGGAGAGGGATGCCATCCTACGCGGGGCGTTCGCGGAATCCAGTTTGGAGCCCATCTACGCCGCACGAAATCTGCACCCTATCAGGAAGCACCGCGGCCGGAGACGTGGGCGGGTGTCGGTTGGCGGAGGCCCGGGGTCAGGCCTTGAGGGCCCGGTCGTAGAGAACGACCGTGGCGGCCATCGCGACGTTGAGGGGGTAGGCGCCCGGCAGGATCACCGTGTCGTGCTGGCGCATCACGGCGTCCGGGAGGGTGCCGTCCTCGGGGCCGAGGAGGTACACGGCGCGGGCCGGGTGCTGGTAGGTGCGGATGTCGAAGGCCCCCGGGGTGAGCTCGACGCAGACCAGGCGTGCGTTCACCGGGATCGCGCCGATGAAGTGCTCCAGCGTCGTGAAGTGGAAGAGCGGCAGCGTGAGCTCGGCGCGGATCGAGCTCTGCTCCTGCGGGTTGCGCGTGCCTACGCTGAACACGAAGCTGGCGCCGAAGACCCGCGCGGTGCGGATGAGCGCGCCGAAGTTGTGGGTGCGCTTGACGTTGTAGATCCCGACGCCGACGAAGCCGTTGTCCGGGCTCTTCAACGGTCCCCGGCGGTGTCCGGGCGGAGGGTGTCGGCGAGGTGCTCGAGCACGCGGATGGTCTCGCTGCGCCGCACCTGGAGCCGCGCGTTGGCCTCCGCCTCCTGCTCAGGGGTGCACCACGCGACGCCCTTCCGGAACTCCAGGCGCCGCGGGATGAAGGTCGCGTAGCACTGGTAGAACGCGCTGTTGGACGGGTAGTACGCCGGGTCGGTGAGGTCGAAGAGTGCGAAGCCCTGGCCCTGCATGAAGCTCAGCAGCTCGGTGAGGTTGTCGCGCTCGAAGAACACCTGGATCTCGGCCACGACCACCGTGGCCTGCTCGAGGGTCTTCAGGCTGCCGCGCAAGACGTCGAGCTCCGAGCCCTGCACGTCGAGCTTGACGATGTACGGGCCCGCAAGGCCCCGCTCGGCGACGAGCGAGTCGAGGGTGGTGAGGCGCACCTTGCGGGTCTCGGCGTAGAGCTCGGGCTGCACCCCGACCAGGTGCGTGTTGTAGAAGGTCGGGTCGACCCGGAGGGCCACCTCGCCCTCGACGCACGAGAGCGCCGTGATGGCGTAGTCGGTGCCAAACGCGCGCTTCAGCTTCTCGTAGATGGGCGCGTTCTCCTCCATCGCGTCGACGAAGAAGTGCCGCGCCGGGATGAACAGCTTGTAGAGGTGCCGGGTGACGAAGAAGCTGCCCTCCGCGGCGCCGATGTCGATGAGCGTGGCGCCGCTGAACCCCTGCCGCTCCAGCAGCGTGAGGCTCGCGACGTAGGTGTTGCGTTGGATGGTGGGGATCGTCATCGTCGAGGGGACGGATAGGACCGCTCCAGGCCCGGGGCGGTCAAGCGCCTCGCGCGCGGATCAGGGCGAGAAGCCCGCGGGCATCGCGGCGCCGGGCGTGGTGGCCTGCGCGCGGGAGTCGGGCGGGCAGTTGATGGAGCGCTCGAAGGTGCCGCTGCAGCGGAAGGCGAAGAGCCCGTCGGGCCTGCGCGCGCGGCGCAGGTCGGGGGCCATGTCCATCACGGACATGATGCGCCCGGCCTGCTCGCTCTTGGCGCGGTAGACGTCCGTGAGCCGGAAGCGCAGCCCGAGGTTGAGCGCGCTGTCGGCGAAGTTGGGCCGCAGGTCGATGCGGCCGTCGATCTGGAGGTCGAACTCCTCGGAGTGTGCGCCCACCCGGGTGAAGGTCACCACGCCGCGGCGGATGTCCGCGCTGGCCTCGAGCCGACCCGCGCGGATCTGCTCGATGGTGACGCCGCCAAAGTGGGGGATCTGGAACTGCGTGCGGCCGTCGCCCACGGTGAGCCGCTCGGTGGTGAGCCGCACGCTCCCCTCCGAGCGCGCGACCTCGCCGTCGGGGATGTCGACGGTGACCGTGCCCGACAGGCTGCCGCCGAGCGGCAGGCCGACCATCGAGACCAGCGGCGCGACCTGGCCCAGGCCGACGCTGTCGAAGGTGAGCTCGAAGGCGCGCAGGGGGGAGATGCGCGGCGTGGCGGGGGGGCCGAGCGCGACGGAGGCGCTGCCCTCGACGGACCCGCCCATGCCCAGCATCGAGAACGAGAGGTTGGCCCGCTGCGCGAGCAGCGCGAAGACCGAGAGCCGCAGGCGGAGCTTGTCGATGCTCATCGAGACGGGCCGGTCGGTGGAGCGCTGCGGGAGGAAGGTGACGCGGACGTCGCGGGCCTCCACGCCGGGCAGGAAGGTCGGGGAGAGCGACCCGATGGCGAGCTCCATGTTGGAGGGCGTGGGGCGCCCGGAGGGCGACACGCGCGGCGCCTCGGCGGCGGCCACGATGGCCTCGCGCAGCCGGTCCCACGGGAACGTGGCGTAGAGGAACACCACGAAGAAGAAGAGGAAGAACAGCGGGTACCCGATCACCCGCAGAATGATCGGCCGGAGGGCCAGCAGTCGCTCCTTCATCGACGGTCATCCTGGCGACGCTCGGCGTCGCTGTTGCCGGTGCCGCCGGCGTTGCCGGTGCCGCCGGTGCCCGCGGCGCGGTTGCCCTCCGCGGTGCGATCCCAGGTGGTGATCACGAGGTCGTCGATGTCGTACTTGTTGGCCTCGCCGAAGCGCCGCCGGATGCGCACCGACGAGATCGCGACCGGGAAGGCCGCCGAGTCGATGCGCTCGAAGAAGTCCGCGAGGGCCTCCAGGCTGACCTGCCGCAGCCGGATGGACACGCTCCGCTGCGTGAAGCGCGGGCCCGCCGGGGTGGGCGGCCGGTCCTGCGCCTCGGCGACCTGCACGCTGGCCGCGTGGGCCTGCTCCTCGACGTAGCTCGTGAGGGCCGGCGCCCGGACGCGGTACCGCGCCAGCATCGCGTCGCGGCGCTGGTTGCGCGCGGCGATGCGTGGGCGCGAGCGCTGGATGAAGCGCAGCGCCTCGACCATCTCCGCACGCTCGTCGTCGATCGCGTCGAGCCGGCGCTTGGACCACATCCAGAAGCCCAGGAACACCAGCGTGACGAACACCGCCGAGAGCGCGATGAGCAGCCGCTTCTCGCGCGGGGACAGCCCCGCGAACGCCCCTCGGACCGTACTAAGCGCCGCCGCCACTTCGGCCTCCCTGGTTGCTGCTGCCCGCGCCGCCCGCGCCCGCGGCGCCCGTGGTGCGCGCCCCGGTGGTGCGGGCGCCGGGGCACCTGAACTCGATGTCCAACGTGTACTTCTGCCGGTTGTCGCCGGGCGTCGTGGTGACCCGCCCCGGGCGCACCTCGGAGAAGCAGGGGTAAGCCCCGAGCCACTCCACCACCTTGTCGCGGTCGGCGAGGGTGCTCACGACGCCCTGCAGCTGCACGTGCTCGCCGCGGATGTCGAGCTGCTCGACGTCGTGCCGCACGGTGTCGTTGATGCGCTGCGAGAGCACCCCCAGCACGTCGAAGGCGTCCGCCTGGGGCATCGGGTCGACGTCGTCGCGGTGCGAGTCCCCCCGGGCCATGGCCGTCGCGCGCGCGGGATCTTCCACCGGCTCGCCATACACCTCCTGGGTCACGGCGAGCAGCGTCTGTTGCAGCCGGGTGCGCTCGGTGACCAGGCCCTGGTACCGCGCCCAGCTCGCCGCGCCCCAGAAGCCCACCATCGCCAGCGCCGCCGCGGCGAGGTACGGCGCCCGCTCGCGCAGCACCTGGGCGCTGCCCGACACCGCCAGCGCCCCCTTGCGGAGGTCGACCCGCTTGGAGCGCCCGAGGCCCCGCGCCGCGAGCGCCACCGGGATGGGCGCCTCCCAGAACGCCGTCTCGCCCGCCAGCGGTCCGAGCTGGATGGCCCCGCTCGGCAGCGCCATCACCATCTCCACGGGCAGCTGCGTGGCCTCCAGCACCGCCTGGTGCGACCCGTTGGCCTCGGCCCCGCAGAGGTACGCCCGCTCGACGGGGATCCCCTCCGCCGCCCACGCCGCCACGCTCTGGCGCATCGCGCGGGTGCGGGCCGCGGGGGTCGTGAGGGCGGTCACCGTGCGCGCGAACACCGTCACCCCACCGCGCAGCACCGCCACCTCGGCGCGCATGTCCTGCGAGTACACCAGCAGCACCGGGCCCGGCACCGCCAGCTCGGGGATCTCCGCCGCCAGCTCGCCCAGAACCATCGGCGACACGCCGATCTCCCGGGGCTCCAGGCCCCCGAGGGTCATCGCCTCGAGGTAGCCCTTCACGCGCTCGCGGATGGCCGCGACGGCCAGCAGCGGCACCGGGTCGCCCGGCGCGGTCACCTGCGCGTCGACCACCGCGTCGTCGACGTCGAAGGGCACCGCGCCCTCCAGCTCGGCGAGCAGGGCCTTCTCGCCGCGCTTCCACACCGCCCGCGGCAGCGAGATCGCGCGGATGGACGACTCCTGCCCGGGCAGCGACGCGTAGATGCCGTCGAGCTCCGCGGGCTGCGTCCCCGGGGTCGTGCTGGCGAGCAGCGCCTGCACGAGCGACCCGAGGTCACGCGTGGCCGCCTGTAGCCCGTCGGGCCCGGGCGGGCGGTGGACCGTGTACACGGCCTCCAACATCAGCTTCTTGTACGCGGTCTTCAAGACCGCGCCCTTCAGCTGCGACTCCGTCACCTCGATGCCCAGGTAGCGCGCCATCCGTCTCGGTCCTCAGTCTTCCCGCCAGTAGATCACGGTGCCGCCCGGCGCCTGCGAGACGCCGAGTCCGCCGGACGCCGTCGTCGCGATGTTCATCCCCGCCGCGCGCATGAAGGTCGACGGCAGCTCGGGCTGCGGCCGCATGTCGATCACCGCGTGCACCCGCACGTGCGCCGCCCCGACCTCCGCCTCGGCGTACACCGAGAACACCTTGCTCTCGACGGTCACCGAGCGCTCCAGGCCCGCCACGTCGCGCACCACGAAGGGCTGCATCCCGAGCTGCGTGAGCATCGTCCCCAGCGGCGGCCGCCCCTGCACCGTCGCGACGAACTGCGACGCCGACGAGAACAGGGGAATGCCCATGGAGAGCGTGAGCCCCTGCACCATGGTGATGGTCGTGATGAACACCGAGGCCTGGGTGAGGTCCTGGCACTGCGGCGCGTCGGGGGCGTAGGCGCACACCAGCGCGAGCAGGGTCTGGGCGTTGGCGGTGTTCACGTTGACCGCCCCTTGGCCCCACACCGTCAGCGTGCGCCGGCGGGGGTTGGCCGGGTCGGGGTCGACCACGGCGTGCCAGAGGTCGTCGTCGCCGAAGCCCCGGAGCATCCGCAGCTCTTCGATGCTGTCGAGGGGCGCGTTGCGGCGCCGGCCCGGCGGCCGTAGCCGCTGGTAGAAGCTGTCCTCGGGGCCGCTCGACGCCGCGGTGGCGGTGGTCGCCAGGAGGCTCTGCGCGTCGAAGGCCGTCTCGTCGAAGTCGATGTAGTCGACCACGTTGGAGATCAGCGTCGGGCGGTCGGTGAACTGCCCGTCCGGGTCGCGCTGCTCGAAGAACCCGTTGAGCCCCGGGTTGAACACCAGGCCCTGGAGCTGCTTCGCCAGGAGGATCTGCGCCACCGATGAGCGCACCGCGCCGTTGACGTTGATGCGCGAGTCCTCGTCGATGATCACCACCGGCGAGAGCCCGGTGAGACCGCCGAGGTTCTTCGCGCTGTCGAAGCTCACCCGGGCGAGGTCGCCGAGGGCGTTCGCGCCCTCCTGCGAGCGGAACGGGCCGATGATGAGGTCGGCCTGCTCCCACACCGGAATCTGCGGCGGCGCCGCGAGCCCGCGGCCCATCATCGCCATGAGCGGCGTGAGAATGGGGGCGATGACGCGCCGGATGATGGGCTCGGAGTTGAGCACCACCCGGGCCAGGTTGACCGCGCTGCGCGCCTGGGCCTCGGCGATGAGCTGGTCGCGCGCCACCGCCGCGGAGAGGGAGTACACCTCCACCTCGTCGCGGGTCTGCTCGGCCATCACGAACATCAGCGCGATGGCCGCGAGCACCATGATGAGCGCCACGCCCGCCTGGTCGCGGCCGCCGCGGAGGCCACGACGCCGGGGCGCGCGGCGCCGGCGGGGAGGCTTCGGGGTGGCGGGGGCTTCGCTCATCACAGGGTCTCAGTAGATCGGCAGTCCGAAGGTGAGCACGCGGGTCATCACCAGCGGGGTCTCGGTGCGGTAGACGCGCTCCTCGCGGCGCTCGCCCTCCTCCACGGAGAGCAGCACCCGCACGCGCCCGGGGAGGCGGCCCGGCTGGCCCGCGGCCTGGGTGGTGTCCCAGGTGTCGACCCACTGCCCGCTGGTGGAGTCGAAGAACTTCAG
>CAIOSS010000595.1 GCA_903860995.1 uncultured delta proteobacterium
CGTCGACGCACATCTCACCAGCGGGGCAGGCGGTGGGCGTGTTGGCGCAGGTGCTGGGCTCGCAGCGGGCGCCGCGGGCGTCGGCCGCGCAGACGTTGCCGGCCGAGCAGCGCACCGTGGCGCAGGCGGTGATGCACTGGGCGCCCTCGTCGCCGTCGACGCAGAGGGTGCCCGGCGCGCAGGTGGTGCTGGCGCAGGTGGGCAGCGGGGGCTGGCCGCAGCGGTAGCGGCAGGCGTTGGACTCGCACTCGAAGCGCCCGAGGCAGCGCGGGGTGATGAGCCGCTGCTCGGCGCACTGGTCGGCGTCGGAGCAGTACGAGGTCGCCTTGCGGAGGCGGGCCACGATGCGGCCGTTCTGCGCGAGGGTGAGGGTCGAGCCGTTGAGCGTGTACGCGTAGGTGCCGTAGAAGGGCGCCGCCTCGTGGGAGGGCCGGTCGGGGTGCCGGAAGGTGAGGTTGCGGGTGCCCGCGGTGACGCGACCCTCGAGGTGCGCCTGCGAGGGGCACGGGGTGGTGATGCAACGGATGCCGGTGTCGACGTCGGCGAAGAAGTGACGGCCCTGGCCCACGATGGTGCGGGTGATCACCAGGCCCTCGAAGGGACCGGTGCTGCCCACCCAGGCGCCGATGAGGGGCTCCCAGCCGCGGAGGCTGAGCTCGTCGGTGGCGACGTCGGTCTCGTCGGCGACCAGGTCACCGCCACCGATGCAGCCGACCGAGAGAGACGAGAGAAGCAGCAGACCCGCGAAAGCAGAGAGAGAAGAGCGCAGCATCGAGGGTGAACCTCCAGGAGACTGATGGTTGACGAGCCCTTGAGCTCCGGCGCCGTCTAGCACCACCTGCACCTACATGGAAGCACCCCTACCTTCATCGGGGGATCGGGGGCTGCGCTCAGCGGCGGGCGAGGCCGAAGCGGTCGATGCTGTCGCCGCGGTCGGCGCAGTCGTCGTTCACCAGGGCGAGGCGGAGCCGGAGGCAGTCGGGGCTGAACTGGAGGGTGAAGACCCCGCGGTCGGTGGGGGAGCAGGCGCCGCCGCTCATCTCGCCGGAGAGGGTCACCCGGTCGCCCTCGACGGCGTAGTCGCCGCGGACGACCTCGCTGCCGTCGACGGTGATGACCCAGCGACGGGACATCGTGAAGGCGAAGACGGCGTTCTTGCCGCCGACCTCGAGGTCCCACTCGGTGCCGGCGAGGGGGCAGCTCCGGCCCGGGCCGGCGTCACCGGGGGGAGTGCCCACGTCCGGGCGCCTGGGCACATCGACCGTCACGACGGGCACATCGACCGCCACGGGCACGTCGGTGCGCAGGGGCACATCGAGCACCGCGACGGGCGCGTCGACGAGCACCCCGGCCTCGGCGGTGCCGGGCACGTCGGAGTCGATGCGGGTCACCGAGGCGCCGCAGCCCAGGGTGACGAACACCAGGGCCAGGGCGCGGAGGTGAGGGTGCTTCTTGGGTGCGTTCACGATCGGCACCCTCTAGTACCGAATCGCAGGAGTTCTGACGGGTTGAGCAGGGCGCCTTGGGAGGAGAACCGCAAGGGTCGCAAGGGTCGCAAGGGAGC
>CAIOSS010000596.1 GCA_903860995.1 uncultured delta proteobacterium
GCATCAATGCCTTGATGCGCGGGCGACTCAAGCGCTTGAGCTACTGATGGCTTAGGTATCTCTGCGGGTCTTCCTCCGACAAAGGCTGCCGTTGCCGACGGATCCAGCACTTCGAGAGCGGGCATTTCGGGAGGACGACGGACGACGACGACGGGAGATGTCCTACCCTTTGATGCAGCCATCAGACCTTGCCTCCTGCGAGAGTGATCAGTTCGTCGAACATCGCGCGCACCTCTTCGGCCCCCGGGTCACGCGGCGCGTAGACACCGACGCCCCGCCCCGCGTTCATCGCCTCGATGTAGGCCACCCGGTCGGTCAACTCCGTACGGAGCACTTGGAATCCAGCTCCCTCGCACACCTCGCGAGCGTTGCGGCCGACGAGGGTTCGCGGGCGTTGCTTGGTGATCACCACCGCCGCCCGGAGCTTCGGCTTCACCAACCGCGCCTCGGCAAGTACGTCTGCCGTGGTGGCCAACGCCCACGCATCGACCCCAGAGGGGCCGCACGGGATGACCGTGACGTTCGCGACGATGATGGCTGCGCGCTGCACGTCTCCCGCCCGCGGGGGGGTGTCCACCACCACGAGGTCGAAGCCCTTGGCCCTCATGGGGAGGGTGGTGTGCATCGACGCGTCGCCCGCTACAAGGGTTGGCACCGGGAACCCGCCCTCCTCTCCCACGGCGGCCCAGGTGCGGGCGCTGCCCTGAGGGTCAGCGTCCACGAGCAGCACGCGCAGACCTCGCGCGATCCCCTCGGCTGCGATGTTCACGGCGACGGTGGTCTTCCCCGCGCCCCCCTTCTGTCCTGCTACAGCAACGATCACAATCAGAGCATCTAGCACCTGAGGCACTCAGACATCAAAGCTTTTATGTATCAGTGCGCTGAGCACTCGGTGCACTGATGTCCCACTGCCGATGGGCGCGAGTCCAGGAGGTGCGGGGCATGGCTGTTGGCGATGCCGAAAATCACGTCGGGGCGCACAACGACGAGCGCCGCTTCAGTCCGGGCCAGCAGCATGCACGGCCGTGACACGGCCCCGGACTTTTACACCTCCGCTACGCGCGGCGGATGCACGACCTTGGAGGGTGTGGCGCTATGGCATCAGGTACTGCGGGTACCCGAAGGCGTTCTTCCCCTCCTTGAACGCGCGCTTCAGCGCTCGGCAGAATCTCGCGAGCGTTGAAGCGGCGGCGGAGGGCCTTGATCCACTCGGTGTAGCGGGACCTGGGCTGAGCCGCCAAAGCTCAACCTCCCGGAGCAGGATCAGCGACGGACCGGCGTCCGCCGAGCGCGCCCAGCGCGCCACGCGGGTGCGCACCATCGTGCCGAGAGACCCCGCGGGATGTCCGGGCGGGACGGGTGCCAGAACAGGCTCGACGCGAGCGCGGCCACCCGGTCGGCCGTGTACTTCCCGCTGCGCCCCAGGCGTTGGCCACGGCCTGGACGACGCGGCGGGTGCAGTCACGGGCGCCGCGCGCCGCGACGGCGTGGAGCGGATGGTCGGGGTGATCCTTCGAGAGGATCGAGTGCGTCGGGGGCCCCACGTCGATGGCCCCGGCGCTGACCTGGACGTCCGGGATGGTCGTCACGATCGCCTCGATCACCGCCGACAGGAAGAGGCAGAACGTCCGGGCCACGTGGAGCACGGCCTCATCCGTGAACGTCTCCACGGACTTCGACAGGATCGGCTGCTCCGAGCGGAAGTGTCGTCGGTCGAACGCGACCGCGTCGGCGACAC
>CAIOSS010000597.1 GCA_903860995.1 uncultured delta proteobacterium
CCCCGCGGCCGAGGACGACGAGGCCCCCTTTGAGCTGCACGCGGGGCTCTGGCGGCAGCTCCTCGACGTCGACGGCCCCGCGCTCACCGCCCTCGCCCACGCGGGCCGCGCGGGCGTCGGCGCCCTCGTGCGCGCGGCGGTGCGCACCCTCGACCCGGGCCCCGGCGGCGAACCCGACGACGACGACGACGCATCTCCCGACGCGGCGCCGCCCACCGCCGACGACGTGCGGGCGCTCGTCGACGCGGTGCTCGCCCGGGCGTCGGCGCGGCTCTCGCTCCAGGCGCACCCCCACGCGCTGGCGATGCTGCTGCCGCGGGGCGACCCGACGAGCGGGCTGCGCTCGGAGCTCGGGGTGCTGCTCCGGGAGCCGGCGCCGCGCGAGGGGCCGCTGGCGGTGCTCCTCGGGGCGACGCCCGCCGCGGGGCGCGAGGCGCCGCTCTGGACCCACGGCGCGTCGCCGCCGACGGGCTCGCAGCTCGCGGCGGCCAGGGCCCTGGAGGGCTCGACCGACCTCGTCGCCCTCTGCGGACCGCCCGGCTGCGGCAAGACCACCCTCATCCACCACCTGGCCGCGCAGGCCATCGTCGACCGCGCGCTTGACCAGACCTGGGTGAAGCCGCCGCCCGCGGAGACCCCGTGGTCCCTGGTGGTGACCAGCACCAACAACGCCGCCGTCGACAACGCCCTCGCGCCCTTCGTGGCCTCCCACGCGCTCCCCGTGGGCCTGCGCCTGGGCAACCGCCGCGCCCTCGCGGAGCTCGCCGCCCCGGCCCTCCGCGCCGCCCTCGACGCGCTCCGCGCCGACGACGAGGCGACGCTCCCGGAGGCCCGCGCGGCCTTCGAGGCGGGCGCGCGGGCAGTGAGGAAGTTCCTGCGCGCGGCGGCCGCACGGCGCGACGAGGGCAAGGGGCGACGGCGCGAGATCGAGCGGCTTCGGGCGCGCGACGAGGCGCTGCGGACGCTGCTCGCGGTCCCGGTGCCCGAGCTGCCCGACGAGGTCTTCGAGGAGGTGTCCGCCGCGCGGGTGCACGACGTCTGCGAGTCGCTGCGCGCCCACGCCCACGCGGCGACGCTGGTGGCGCCGACGCACCTCGCGGGCGCCGGCGCGTCGCCGTCGAGGGCGCGCGACAAGTGGCGCAAGGCCAACGCGCAGCGGGGCAAGGTGATCCGTCCCCTGCTGGAGCGACTCGGGCTGCCGGCGCCCTTCGGCGACCTCTCCGAGGGGGAGGACATCGTCGCGGCGCTGGCCCGGCAGCACGCCGCGATGGAGCGCACGCTCGGTCTGCTCGAGGCCATCGAGCAGGCAGCGCGGCGGCCCGCCTGGGCGCGCGAGCACGACCGCGTCGGGGCCGAGCTCGCGGCCCTGGAGCGCGCCGAGCTCGCCGCGGCGCCGGAGCCTCCGCCGCCCGATCCCTCGCTCGTCGAGGCGGCGCTGGCGGTGCGCGACGCCTGGGCGCGAGCCCACCGAGGGGTCCTCGCGCCGCGGCTGGAGGAGGCCC
>CAIOSS010000598.1 GCA_903860995.1 uncultured delta proteobacterium
GGCGAGCATCCCGGCCGAGCCGCGGCCGCCGGTGCTCGACGAGGTGCCCACGCGGCAGCCGCAGCCGCCGCTGCCGGCATCCGTGGTGGCGCCGCCGCGGATGAGCGACTGGCGGTTGATCACCCGCTCGGTGACGTTGCCCGCCGCGTCGCGCACCCGCACGACGATGCGCACCGCGCCCTCGGGCACGGCCACGCGGTCCGAGGCGCCCCACTCCGTCGCGGGCGCGTCGTCGAACTGGAACGAGTACTCCAGCGCGGCGTCCTGGTTGTCCGTCGCCTCGGCGACGACGGCGCCGTCGTCGAAGCGGGTCGAGAGCTCCGGGGCCACCGGGTCGACGATGAACGTGAACTGCGCGGGCTCCTCGTCGGCGCTCTGCGGCTCACCGGCGATGCGCGCGCGCACCTCGATGGTGTGGGGCCCGGGGCTCGCGAGCGCGAAGTCCTGCACCTCGTACCGGGTCTCCCGCGAGAAGCTCGACCAGGTCTGGCGGTCGAGGCGCCAGCTGAACTCGGCGTCGTGGCCGAAGTCGTTGGGCGTCGCCGCGTGGAAGCTGACCCGGGGGAGGTTCTCGCGGCGGAAGCCATCGGCGGTGAAGAGGTTGCGGTCGACGTGGACGGCGTCGAGCGCGGCGGTGGTGTCGAGCTTCACCGAGATGGGCATCGCGCCCGCCGGGGTGAACGCGATGCCGGCGAAGAGGCCGAGGAAGCGGTTGGCGCCCTCGGTGACGCCCTGCACGCCGTTGGCGGGGATGGAGATGGCGACGCGGCCGAGCGGGCGCCCGCCGCTGCCGGGGACGTCGAAGCCCGGGATGCTGATCGGCGAGAGGCCGCCGCCGATCATGCCGAAGACGGGGCCCAGGATGGCCTGGAGCGAGGTCCCGATGAGCGCGGGGTTGTTCGACAGCAGGGTGTTGTTGGTGACGGTGATGTTCTCGGTGCGGAGCATGCCGAGGCGAGGCAGGAGCCCGCCAGCGTCGCTCTCGAGGTTGACGCCTATCACCGCGTCGGTGGTGAGGGTCATGAAGCGCACGTAGCGCTCCTCGCTCCAGGCGTAGAAGTCGAGCGCGAGCCGCGGGAGGCGGATGTTGAGCAGCGGGTCGGTGTCGACGTTGGTGCCGCGCCCGAGGCGCACGACCGGGGGCTGCTGCGGGCGCAGTAGGATGGCCACCGGGCCGGTGGTCTGCGGGAAGAGCAGCTGGCGCATCGAGCTCAGCGCCGGGAGGATGCTGAAGGTGCCCGCGGAGATCTGCTGGCTCAGGTTGGTGCCGACGCCGAGGCAGAGCGTGCCGGCGTCCCACAGCTGGTACGCCGAGTAGTTGAGAAACTCCTCCGCGATGCCGATGCCGAGGTCGACCGGGGTCGAGGTGCCGGGCACCACGTTGGCGCGCAGGGCCGCGTACTCGGGGATCATCGGGATGGCCGGCGGGGCGACGCGCGGCACGCACGAGTTGTGCGCCACCGACTGCATCGCGCCGAACATGTTGATCGACATGCCGCCATTGATGACCTGCGCGTCGCGCATCGGGTCGCCCGCCGCGAGCGTGTAGCGCACGTTGGCGCGGACGCCCGGCGAGAGCGACGCGAAGAGGGCGCCGAAGTTGCCCGCGCCGTCGGTGCCGATGAGCGTCGGGACGTTGGTGTTGTCAGGGTAGACGCAGGTGCCGCTGCGGGCGGTGGTGCCCGTCGGGCAGCCCGGGGGGTTCGGGGTCGCGCTCTGCGCGAGGGCGTCGGCGATGGGGCCGAGCGCGCCGCTGATCTGGCCGCGAACGAGGTTGACGAGGGTGCCGCGCAGCAGGTTGACGATGCCGCACACCCAGCTGCCCGTGCAGCTGATGTCGTCGTTCTCGATGCCCTCGCCGGGGGTCTCCTGCACGAGGTCGCCCATGCCGGTCGGCGAGACGAGGTCGGCGCGGTGGTAGTTGAGGCGCTGCGCGTGGGTGTCGCGGCGGATGGTCGCCCTGGTCGAGAGCCCGATGTAGGGGTGGCTGCCGCGCGCGGTGTTGATGTTCAGCGTGGGCGACGCGATGGTGCCGCAGAAGGTGCCGCCGCAGGAGTCGCTGCACGAGCCGACGCAGGCCCGGATCGGGATGTTGCCGCTGATGACCACCCGCGCGCGCACGCTGATGGCATTGGGGTCGGCGAAGCCCAGGTCGAGCGCGCCGGTGGCAGGAAGCGTGATGCCGATGGGGCAGCTGCCCGACGGGCATACGATCGCGCGCCCGACGGTGAGATTCTGCGAAATCGTTGGCACCGGGATGCCAGTCCCTACCA
>CAIOSS010000599.1 GCA_903860995.1 uncultured delta proteobacterium
CGCCTCGTCGACCTCGGCACCCTCGGCGGCCTCGGCATGGCCTGGTCGATGCGCGTCGACCCCGCCGTCAACGCCATGCTCGACCCGCACCCGCTGCTCGACTCGCTCTACCTCGGCGCCGCCGTGCTCGCCCTCGCCGCCCTGGGCCTCCGCCGCGACCGCGCCCGCGTGGCGCTGCTCGCCCTCGCCGCCCTCGGGCTGCTGCTCGCCCTCGGCCGCCACACGCCCGCGCACGGGGTGTTCCGCCGGGTGTTCGTTCCCTTCGCGTACATGCGCTCTCCCGAGAAGTACCTGCTGCTCACCGTGACGGCGACGGCCCTGCTCGCGGGCCTCGGCGTCGAGCGCCTGCTCGGCGACCGCCGCGCGGCGCTGCGGGCGACGGCGGGCTTCGCGCTGGGGTACCTCGCGCTGTGGGTCACCGCGCGGGCGTGGATGCCGCGCGGGCTCGCGATGATGATCCCGCAGGGCGCCGTCATCGGCCTCGCGGCGATGGCCCTGCTCGCGGGCGCGGCGGCGCTCGCACGGCATAGCCCGAGGGCGGCGGCGGCCCTGGTGGTCGCGGCCGTGACCCTCGACCTCGGCGAGAACACCCGGCGCTTCGGGCGCTGGAGCGACGGCGCAGCGGCCCTGCGTGAGCCCGCCGTGGCGACCGCGGCGCGCGCGCTTGGGCCGAGGGCGGGCATGGCGCGGGTGTACCGCAGCGACGCCTTCGAGCGGGCGCTGCGGGCGGGCGACCGGGTGGGCTTCGGGCGCGCGACGCTGCAGGCGAACACCAGCGGGCTCTTCGGGGTGGCGACGCTGCCGGGCTACGACGTCGGCGTGTCGCCCGAGGTGGGGCTGCTGCTCGCGCGACGGCGCATCGACGCGCTGCGGGTGCTGTCCGTCGACGCGGCGCTGATGCCCACGCGCGCGGCGGGCGCGCCGGCGGGCCTCGCGGCGGTGATGGACCCGGCGCCGGGCGCGACGCTCTACCGGGTGCTGGAGACCCTGCCGCGGGCCTATGTGGCAAGAGAATCGGTGGGGATGTCGCTTGAAGATACGAGGGCGCACCTGCTCGACGCGGAGGTGGTGAGCGGGCGACGGGTACTGCTCATGGGCGGGCCCACGCGGGGCTCCGCGGAGGGCGGCGCCGGCGTGGCGTGCCGAGCGGTGTCCATGGGAGACGGCGAGCGCGTGGTGGACTGTGACGCACCCATGGGAGGCCACGCGGTGTTCATTGAACAATGGACCCGCGGGTGGAGCGCCACCGTCAATGGACAAGCCACGGGGCCGGTGCTCCAGGCGAACCTGGTGGGGCTGGCGGTGCCGCTCGGAGCGTCGCCGCGGCCGCAGCGGGTGCGGGTGTGGGTGACACCGCCGGGCGAGCGCGCGGGCGTGGTGCTCGGCGTGCTCGCCTGGGCGGCGCTGGGGCTGGGGCTGTGGCTCAGTTCGCGAGCTCGCGCGCGAAGCGAAGCTCACCCCCCGCCCGGCTGATCCTGACGGTCTCGCCCGGGGCGAAGTCGCCGCTCAAGAGCCGCTGCGCCAGGGGGTTTTCGATGTGCTGCTGGATGGCCCTCTTCAGCGGACGGGCGCCGTACACCGGGTCCCACCCCACCTCGCCGAGCCAGTCCTTGGCGGCGTCGTCGACGGTCAGCTTGAGCTCCCGCCGCGCGAGGCGCGCCTCGAAGCCCTTGAGCTGGATGTCCACGATCTGCCGCAGGTCTTCCTTCCCCAGCCGGTGGAACACCACCGTCTCGTCGAGGCGGTTGAGGAACTCCGGCCGGAAGCTCCGCCGCAGCTCTTCCATCACCAGCCGCCGGGCCTCCTCCTCGCCGCGATCCTCCAGCAGGAAGGCACTCCCGACGTTGCTGGTCATGATCAGTACGGTGTTGCGGAAGTCGACCGTGCGGCCCTGGCCGTCCGTCAGCCGCCCGTCGTCCAGCACCTGGAGCAGCACGTTCCACACATCGGGGTGGGCCTTCTCGATCTCATCGAACAACACCACCGAGTACGGCCTACGGCGCACCGGCTCGGTGAGCTGGCCGCCCTCGTCATAACCCACATACCCGGGCGGCGCGCCGATGAGCCGCGACACGGAGTGCTTCTCCATATACTCGCTCATGTCGATTCGGATCATCGACTTCTCATCGTCGAAGAGATAGCCCGCCAGCGCCTTGGCCAGCTCGGTCTTGCCGACGCCCGTCGGGCCCAGGAAGAGGAAGCTCCCGATGGGGCGGCGCTCGTCGCCGAGGCCCGCCCGCGCGCGCCGCACGGCGTTGCTCACCGCCACGATGGCGTCCTTCTGGCCCACCACCCGCTCGCCGAGCACCTCCTCCATCTTCAGCAATCGCTGCTGCTCGCTCTCCAGCATCTTGGAGAGGGGGATGCCCGTCCACTTGGACACCACCGCCGCGATGTCCTCCGAGGTGACCTCCTCCTTCAGGAAGCCGCGGCCGCCCTTCTGCGCGGCGGCGATGGCCTCCTGCGCGCGGCCGAGCTCCTTCTCCAGGCCCGGCAGCACCTCGTACTGCATCCGCCCGGCGTCCTCGTAGCGGCCCGTGCGCGTGGCCCTCTCCAGGTCGGCGCGCGCCGCCTCGATGCGCTGCTTCACCCCGCGCACCGTCTCGATGAGCTCCTTCTCCCGGAGCCACTGGGCCTTCATCCCTTCGATCTTCTCGCGGCGCTCGGCGATGTCGCGCTTCACCTCCTCCAGCCGGCCCTGGCTCGCGCGGTCGGACTCGCGGGTGAGCGCGTGCTTCTCGATCTCCAGCTGCGTGAGCTTGCGCTGCGCCTGGTCGATCTCGAAGGGCATCGAGCCGAGCTCCATCTTCAGGCGCGAGGCCGCCTCGTCGACGAGGTCGATGGCCTTGTCGGGCAGGAAGCGCTCGGTGATGTACCGGTTGGACAGCGTCGCCGCGGAGACCAGCGCCTCGTCGCGGATCACGATGCCGTGGTGCTGCTCGTAGCGCTCCTTGAGCCCGCGCAGGATGGCCACGGTGTCGTCCACCGTCGGCTGCCCGATGAACACCTGCTGGAAGCGCCGCTCGAGCGCCGCGTCCTTCTCGATGCGCTTGCGGTACTCGTCGAGGGTGGTGGCGCCGATGCAGTGCAGCTCGCCGCGCGCGAGGGCGGGCTTGAGCATGTTGCTCGCGTCCATCGATCCCTCCGAGGCGCCCGCCCCGACGAGGGTGTGGAGCTCGTCGATGAAGAGCACCACGTTGGCCGCCTGCTCGACCTCCTTCAGCACCGCCTTCAGCCGCTCCTCGAACTCCCCGCGAAACTTCGCGCCCGCCACCAGCGAGGCGAGGTCGAGGGAGATGATCCGACGGTCCTTGAGCGACTCCGGGACGTCGCCGCGCACGATGCGCTGCGCGATGCCCTCGACGATGGCCGTCTTGCCGACGCCCGGCTCGCCGATGAGCACGGGGTTGTTCTTGGTGCGGCGCGAGAGCACCTGCATCACCCGGCGGATCTCCTCGTCGCGCCCGATGACCGGGTCGAGCTTGCCCGAGCGGGCGAGGTTCGTGAGGTCTTTGCAGTACTTCTCCAGCGCCTGGAAGGTGCCCTCCGGGTCGGCCGACGTGACCCGCTGGCTGCCGCGCACCTCCTTGAGGGCGGCCATCACCTTCGCCTCGTCGATGCCCTTCTTGCGCAGCACCCCCGCCGCGTCGCGGTCGTGCTTCACGATCGCCAGGAAGAGGTGCTCCACGGAGACGAACTCGTCCTTCAGGGCCTTGGACTCGTCTTCGGCCTTCTGGAGCAGCACCCCGAGCCGGCGGGACATCCCGGGCTCGCTGCCGCCGGTCACCCGGGGGTACCCCTCGACGGCGCGCTGAAACTCCGCCGCGAGGTCTCTCGCGTTGGCCCCGGCCTTCTGCACGATGGCCGGAATGACCCCGTCTTCCTGTTCGAGGAGGGCGAGCAGGAGGTGCTCGGGGGTGAGCTCGGGGTTGCCCCGCCGGGTGGCCTCGGACTGCGCCTGGGCCAGGGCTTCGCGGGACTTGTTGGTCAATCGTTCAATGCGCATGGACGTCCTCCTCCGACGGTCAATTGGGGTAGTGCAGGTGCTCGGGGATCCATAAGACCGGAAGCACCGTCCCGCCCCCGTCAAATGGCGCGACGCAAGGGATGCGTCCCGCCGCGGGGCTCGCGCGCCGCCGGGGCGGTGATACGGTGCGCGCCGCCATGACCGACCCCAGCACCGCCCGCCCCCACGCCATCGTCGTCCTCGGCGCCACCGGCTTCACCGGCCGCCTCGTGGCGGAGTACCTCGCGCGCACCGTCGGCGCCACCATCCCGTGGGCCATCGCGGGCCGCAGCGCCGCGAAGCTCGCGGACGTGCGCCGCGGCCTCGTGGCGATCAACCCCGACTGCGAGAGCGTGGCGATGCTGGAGGCCGACGTCGGCGACCGCGCGAGCCTCGACCGCCTCGCGGCCTCGACGCGGGTGCTGCTCACCACGGTGGGCCCCTACGCGCGCTACGGCGAGGCGGTGGTGCGGGCCTGCGTCGAGCAGGGCACCGACTACGTCGACATCACGGGCGAGCCGGCCTTCGTGAAGGAGACCCTCGAGCGCTACCACGACGCCGCGAAGGCGAAGGGCCTGCGCATCGTGAGCTGCTGCGGCTTCGACAGCATCCCGCACGACCTCGGGGTGCTCTACACGGTGATGCAGCTGCCCGAGGGGGTGCCGGTGTCCATCGAGGGGATGGTGCGGGCGAAGGGCGGCGTGTCGGGCGGCACGTGGCACAGCGCCATCAACGCCATGCGCGACCTGCGCGGGGGCCTGAAGGCCGCGCGGCTGCCCTCCGCGCCGCTGCCGGGCGGTCGCCGGGTGCGCGCCTCGAAGGTGGGCCTGCACTACGACCGCAAGCGCCGCGCGTGGCTCGCGCCGCTGCCGACCATCGACCCGTGGATCGTGCTGCGGAGCGCCCGGGGCCTCGACCGCTACGGGCCGGATTTCCGCTACGGGCACTTCGCGGAGGTGCGCTCGACGGTGACGCTGGTGGGCGGCGCGGTGGGCATCGCCGGGGTGGCGGCGCTGGCGCAGTTCGGGCCGACGCGCGAGTGGCTGCTGGGGCGCATCAACCCGGGCGAGGGGCCGAGCGAGGAGGTGCGCGCGAAGGGGTGGTTCACGGTGACCTTCAAGGCGCGCGCGGGCGACCGGGACCTCACCACGCAGGTGAGCGGCGGCGAGGCGGGCTACGCGGAGACCTCGAAGATGGTGGCGGAGTCGGCGCTGTGCCTGGCGCTCGACCGGGACAAGCTGCCCGAGCACACCGGCGTGGTGACCACGGCGATGGGCATGGGCGAGGCGCTCATCGTGAGGCTCCAGAAGGCGGGCATCGCCTTCAAGGTGCTGGAGGGCTGAACCGGGAGGGGGTCAAGGCCCCGACGCTCAATCGGGCAGGTTGTTGAACACGTTGCCGCTGCGGTCGCTCGCGCCGTTGAGCAGCGTGCGGAGGAAGTCCGTCCGCCGCGACTCGCGCACGCGCCCGCCGGCGAGGCTCCCCTCCACCAGCTCGTAGCCCAGCAGCGCGAAGACCCGGTTGCGCCAGAAGATCGGCCGCGCGTTGCCGTACCAGTCCGCGCACGACGCCACGCAGTGGTCGTCCACCGCGCGCGCCGTCCCGCTGCGCAGGGCGCCCAGGTCGCGGAAGCGCAGTCCCTCCACCCCGAGGAACATCACCGAGCTCGACACCCCGCGCAGCTGCTGCCACCCGCCACCATCACCGCCCGCCGTCACCGGCAGCCCCAGCATCCCCGTGCGGTCGCCGCTCGGCAGGTAGAAGAACCCGTGCGAGCGCGTCTCGCCCTGCGCCGCGTTGCGCACCGTGTGCCGCCCGGCCACCGCCGGCGCCTCGTCGAGGGCCACCGCGCTGAAGGTCAGCCCCGTGCCCTCGTTGCCCACCACCAGCGCGTCGCGGCCCATCGGCTCGATGCGCTCGATGGAGTGCGTCACGTCCACCTGCGTCGTGCGGTCGCGCCCCGCGTCGTAGACCCACACCGGGTGCGTGGTGCCCGCGGGCACGTTGCGCCGCCCGCCCCACCCGTCGCCCGCGCCGTAGAGCAGGGCGTCGCCGACGAAGCGGTTGTGCATCGCCGACGTGGAGCCCGCCACCCGCGGCAGCCCCCGGTACGCCGTGCGCTCCATCGTCGGGACCTCCTCCCCGAAGCGCCCCACCGGCACCCGCAGGAAGCCCACATCCCCGCTCGTCACCTCCGCCGACCACATCGACTCCCCAGCGCCCTCCGCGCGCACCAGCACCCGGAGCGTTCCGTCGCGCTCGTCGAAGGAGAACTGGTCGAGCGGCGCGCCCCGGGCCTTCACCGCCCCGATGGCGCTGCAGTCCAGCGGCATGCGGTACAGCACCGCGGGCGCCGGGAGGTTGGCGTCGGCCAGCGGGTTGGCCTGGCCGTAACCCCGGCGGTTCTGCCCGTTGACCCAGAGGTACACCGCCGAGCCGCTCACGTAGAAGTTGCGCCCGCTCGGGCCCACCACCCCGATGGCGCGGCAGTCGAAGCCGCGGCCCGAGAGGTCGCAGGACATCACCGTGTGCACCACCGGGCCGTACCCGACGGCCTGCACCGGGCGGTAGAGCCGCGCGTAGTCCATCACCGTCTCCCACGCCGCGTCGGGCGTGTGGCGTCACCGCCGTCGCGCCGAGGCGCACCGAGAAGAGACGGCCGCGGCGGAGGATCACCAGGTGCTCGCCGTGGGTCTTCACGATGTCCCCCTCGTCGACGCCCTCCACCTGGTTGTTGGTGATGGAGTCGGCGCCGCCCACGCGCGCCCCCGGCCCACCAGCCGGAGCGCGCGCGGCAGCCGCAGGCGCAGGGGCCGCCGCGGAGAGGCCCGCCCCGGCGCCGGACCCATAGCCCGAGCCGTTGCCCGCGCCCGCGCCGAGGGTGCCGATGGAGCCCATGCCGATGGATCCCTCGCCGGCCCCGCCGCCGCCCAGGCCGGTGCCCGACGCGCCCAGGCCGCCGCGGCGACGCAGGCCGTCGGTGCCGTGGGTGTTGATCCAGGTGCGCACGGCGTCGGCGGAGCCGAAGGCCACGAGCCGGGGCGACACCGCGGAGGGCGGGCCCGCGTCGGCGGCGGCCTGCGTCGCGTCGGTGACCCGAGGGACGTCGGCCGCAACGGGGGGCGTCGGGGGCGGGGTCGGGGTCGCGCGCTGGCAGCCGCCGAGGACGAGGGCGAGGGCGAGGGTCGTGCGGGTGTTCATGGGGTGGTGCATCGCGGTGGGTGGACGACGGCGGCGCGGAGAAGTTCCCGAGGATGTCACCGGTGGGGTCAGCGCATCCACGCGACGAGGTGCTCGGCGAGCTCGGGGCCGACGTCCTCCTGGAGGAAGTGCCCCGCCCCGCGGAGCACCGCGTGGGGCTGACCGGCCGCCCCGGGGATGCGCGATTGCAACCGCTTCTCCGCGCCGCGGGTGATCGGGTCGTTCTTCCCGAACAGCGTCAGGAAGGGCTTCTTCCACTCCCGCAGCGCCTCCCAGGCCCGCCGGTTGGCGGCGCTCGCGGGGTCGTCGGGTCGCGTCGGGACCAGCGAGGGAAACACCCGCGCCCCGGCCTTGTGGCGCTCCGTGGGGAAGGGCGCGTCGTAGGCCGCGCGCGCCTCGGGCGAGAGCCCCCGCACGCAGCCCGTCCCCACGATGCGACCGATGGGAAACACCGGCGTCCACCGCGCGAAGGCGCGCCACACGTGGAAGGCCGGCGGCACCCTCTCGTCGCCGGTGGGCAGGTACGTGTTGCCCGCGCAGACGCGCGCGAAGCGCTCGCCCTCCTCGGCCGCGAGGCGCAGCCCGATCAAGCCCCCCCAGTCCTGGCAGAAGAGGGTGGCGCCGCGCAGGTCGAGGCCCGTGAGCACCGCGCGCATCCAGTCGACGTGGGCCTGGTAGGTGTACGCCCGCGGGTCGGCGGGCTTGTCGCTGCGGCCGAAGCCCACGAGGTCGGGCGCCACCACGCGGTGCCCCGCCGCGAGCAACCCTGGGATCATCTTGCGATACAGGAACGACCAGCTCGGCTCGCCGTGGAGCAGCAGCACCGGGGCGGCGTCGCGCGGGCCCTCGTCGAGGTACGCGACGCGCAAGCCGCCGACGTCGAGGTAGCGCGGGGTCCAGGGGAAGTCGGGCAGCGCCGCGAAGCGCTCGTCGGGCGTACGGAGAATCGCGTCGCTCATGGCGCGCGAAGGTACCACCGACCCGTGCGCGCCGACGGGGTGGGGGCCGATGGAGGTTCGTGCGGAACACGCATGGTCCATTGCCCGCTGTGGGTCGAGCCGTGTCCGGCGTCCTTTGACAAGCAGCGATTCAAGTATCATCGTTAGTTGCATGAATAAGCCCCCGGAGCGCTACGACGTCGTCATCGTTGGTGGAGGCCCCGGCGGCCTCGCCGCTGCGCTCGCGCTCGGTCGCGCCCGCAAGCGGGTTCTCCTGTGCGACTCGGGCCCTCGCCGCAATGCCACGGCCACGAGCCTCCACAACTTCGTCACGCGGGACGGCGCTACGCCCGCCGACTTCCGGCGCATCGGCCGCGAGCAGCTCGAGGAGTACCCGAGCGTCGAGGCGCGCGACGTGCGCGTGGACTCGATCGCCGGCGGCCGCGGAGACTTTCGCGTCGCGCTCTCCACCGCCGAAGCCGTCGCCGCGCGCCGCGTGCTGCTGTGCACCGGCATGGTCGACGAGATGCTCCCGCTCGACGGCTTCCGCGAGCTGTGGGGCAACTCGATCTTCCAGTGCCCGTATTGCCACGGCTGGGAGGTGCGCGACCGGGCGTGGGGCTACCTCGCGCTCCCCGGCAGCGTCGGGCACATGGTGCCGTTCACGATCCAGGCCCGGGGCTGGACGAGCGACGTGACCCTGTTCACGAACGGTCTCCCGCTGCCGGACGAGGGGCGCGCCCAGCTCGGGGCCGCCGGCGTCCGCGTCGTGACCGGCGCGGTGTCGCGGCTCGTCGCGCGCGCCGACCGCCTCGCATCGCTCGCGCTCGCCGACGGGACCTCCGTGGCGTGCGATGCCCTGTTCGTGCATCCGCCGCAGCACCACGTGCCCCTCGTGAGCACCCTCGGCCTCGCCCTCGACGACAACGGCTACGTGAAGGTCGACCCGATGCGGCGCGAGACGTCGGTTCCAGGCATCTACGCCGGCGGCGATGTCGCGACCCGCGGGCAGAGCGCCGTCTTCGCGGCCTCGGCCGCGGTGCAGGCGGCGGCGATGATCAACCTCGAGCTGACGATGGACCTCGCCGCGGGCGGAGCGCTGCCGTGACCGACCTCCCGCTCGCCTCCGCTGCACGCGCTCTCGCCGCGCGCATGCATCTGATGGCTCTCTCCCTCTCCTTCGGCGCCTGCGCCGCACATCACCCCCGCGAGCCCTCCATGCACCATCGCTCCCACGATCCCTCGACGCACCACCACCTCCATCCCTTCGCGAGCGCCGATCGATCGGCGCAGCGTCTCGACGATCCATCGCGCGACGAGTGGCAGCGGCCCGACGACGTCGTGCGCGCGCTCGGGCTCACGCCGTCGATGACCGTCGCGGACGTCGGCGCGGGCACCGGCTACTTCGCCGTGCGTCTCGCGCGCTCGGTCCCGCAGGGGCAGGTCATCGCGACCGACATCGAGCCCGACATGGTGCGCCACCTGGGCGAGCGCGCGCGGAGCGAGCGCCTGTCGAACCTCCGC
>CAIOSS010000600.1 GCA_903860995.1 uncultured delta proteobacterium
CCCCGCCGTGGGCGTCGCCGCCGCCAGCTACCTCGCCCTCAACCTCGCGTACTCGCTGCGACTCAAACAAGTGGCGTACCTCGACGTGGTCTGCATCGCCGCGGGCTTCGTGCTCCGCGTGGTCGCGGGATCCTACGCCGTCTCGACCGCTGCGCATCCGGTGCGCCCGTCGCTCTACCTTCTGATGAGCACGGGCTTCCTCGCGCTCTTCCTCGGCTTCGGCAAGCGCGCCCACGAGCTCGAGGTCCACGAAGCCAAGGCCCGCAGCAGCCTCCGGGCCTACGACCCCGTCGCCCTCCGCGCCGTCCTCTGGACCTTCGCGCTGCTCACCGTCGGGGTCTACCTGGCGTGGACCCTCGATCCCCCCCCGCAGCTCGTCTTCGCCCGGCGCTACCTCTGGATCACCACGGGCCTCGTCCTCATCGCGATGACCCGCTTCGTGAAGCTGCTGCGCTCGCGCGACGGCGAGTCGCCCACCGACGCCATGCTCCGCGACGTGCCCTTCGTCGTCACCGTGCTGGGCTGGGCCGTCCTCGTCGTCACCATCATCTACCAGCTCCGCCCGACGGGCTGACAGGCTACGTCACTCCCCTTCGACGCGCAGATTGGCGCGCGCGGGTGATCGGGTACACTCGCTCGGCCATGGCCCCCCGCAAGAAGCCCGCTGCCCCCTCTCCCTCCCCGGCGCCCATCGACAGCGGGGTGACGGCGGCGGTGGTGACCTCCGACGACGACGCCGGGCTCGACTACGCGCTGCGCCCGAAGACCCTCGACGAGTACATCGGCCAGGACGACGAGCGGGAGAACCTCAAGGTCTTCGTGGCCGCGGCCCGCAAGCGCAACCGGCCGCTCGACCACGTGCTCATCTCGGGCCCGCCGGGCCTGGGCAAGACCACCCTGGCATTGATCCTCGCGCACGAGCTCGGGGTGCAGGCGCACACCACCAGCGGCCCGGCCATCGAGCACAAGGGCGCCCTCGCGGGCATGCTCACGCGACTCGAGGCCCGCGACGTTCTCTTCATCGACGAGATCCACCGGCTCACCCCCATCGTCGAGGAGAACCTCTACCCCGCGATGGAGGACTTCAAGATCGACCTCGTGACCGGCGACGGCGCGCACGCGTCGTCCATCCCGCTCAACCTCAACCCCTTCACCCTCGTCGGCGCCACCACCCGCACGGGCCTGCTCACGGGCCCGCTCCAGTCGCGCTTTGGCATCATCATGCGGCTCGACTTCTACACCGCCGAGCAGCTCTGTCTCATCGTGCGGCGCAGCGCGCGCCTCCTCGGCACGGCCATCGCCCCGGAGGCCGCCATGGAGATCGCCCGCCGGGCCCGGGGCACGCCCCGCATCGCCAACCGGCTGCTGCGCCGCGCGTGGGACTTCGCCGAGGTGGCCGACCTGCCGGAGATCGACCTCGCCACCGCGCGCAAGGCCCTCAACCGCATGGGCGTCGACCACCGCGGCCTCGACGAGATGGACCGTCGGTTGCTCCGCATCCTGATGGACTTCTACGACGGCGGGCCGACCGGCATCGAGACGCTGGCGGCGGCGATGGCCGAGCCGCGCGACACCCTCGAAGACGTGCACGAGCCCTTCCTGCTTCGGGAGGGCCTGCTTGCCCGCACGCCCCGGGGCCGGGTGGCCACCCGCCGGGCCTACGAGCACCTGGGCGTCGAACCGCCCACCGCAGCGGGCGCGCCTCAGGGTACGCTGTTCGAATGACCCAAGGGCCCCGCGCCTCCGTTACCGCGCGCGCCGACATCGCGCCCCGCCGGCTCCGCGACCCCCACGCCGACCTCCTGCGCGACACCCGCGGGATGAGCCGCGAGCACTCCGTAGCCCGGGAGACCTGGCTCGCCGCGCTGGCCCTCGACCGCAAGGAAGACGTGCTGCTGGAGCTCGAGGTCACGCTGAAGGGCGTGGTGCTGTGGTCCGACCCACGGCTGCACCCGACGCGCCCGGGGTCGGCCCCACTGCACGAGCGCGACTTCCGCCCGCCCGTCGAGGTCGCCCTGGCGGCGCTCACCCGCGCGCACGCGCTCGCCGGTCG
>CAIOSS010000601.1 GCA_903860995.1 uncultured delta proteobacterium
CGCCCGACACGTCCAGGGCCTCGCGGAACTCCTTGGCCTGGCTCAGCGCGTTCTGCCCCGTGACGGCGTCGAGCACCAGCAGCACCTCGTGGGGCGCGCCCGGACAGGCCTTCCCGGCTGCGTCGCGAGTCTTCCGGAGCTCTTCCATCAACGGTGCCTTGTTCTGGAGGCGGCCCGCCGTGTCGGCGATGACCACGTCGAAGCCCTCGGCGACGCCCCGTGCGACGGCCTCGTACACCACCGCGCTCGGCTTCGCGCCGTCCTTCGCCTTGTGCACCGTCACGCCCACGCGCGTGCCCCACATCTCGAGCTGCTGCACCGCCGCCGCGCGGAAGGTGTCGGCCGCCGCGAGCAGCACCTTCTGCCCCGCGGCCTTGTAGCGGCCCGCGAGCTTCGCCGTCGTGGTGGTCTTCCCAGCGCCGTTGACGCCGACCATCAAGATCACGAGCGGCGACTGCTTCGCCGAAGCGCCGAAGGCCGGGGCGTCCACCGCGAGGATGCGGCGCGAGTCATCGCGCAGCGCATCCCACACCTTGTCGGCGTCGGCGAGCTCGTTGCGGTCGAGGCGCTCTCGCAGTCCGTCGACGAAGCGCTTCGTCGTGACCACGCCCACATCCCCCGTGAGCAGCGTCTCCTCGATCTCCTCGAGCAGCGCGGGATCGATCTCCTTCTTGCCACTGAAGACCGCGAACAGCCGCTGCATGAAGCCGCCGCGCGTCTGCGCGAGGCCACGCTTGATGGCCCCAACGTCACGCGGCGCAGAGAGGGGAGCGGGCGCGGCCCGGTGGGCCGCCACGGCGGGCGCCGCTGCGGCGGGCGCCTCGACCACCACCGGCGGGGCGACCTGTGCGGCCTCGGGCGCTGGCGCCGTCTCGGCAGCCGTCGCCGGGGTCGCCGGGGGGGCCTCGCCAACAGGGCCGGTGGCCACGGCCACGGACGCCAACTCAACGACCGCAGCCGGTGCCTTCACGACCTCGGGCTGCTCACCTGGCTCGGCCTTCGCGGCCGGCGCCTCGGACTTCGGCGGGAGCGGCGCCGGCGCCTCGTCGGCCTCGGGCAGCTGCGGCCCCTTGCGGGTGAGCAGGAAAGCCGCGATGCCAACGATGACAACCAGCAGTAGTACGATCAGCCAGGGATCCATCCGGAAGCGCGCCTCCTCGTGCTGCGACGCACGCGCCCCTTTTCGGGGAGCCGCACCATAGAGCCCATCAATTCACGGCGTCAACGGCGTCGGAGCCATCATTCGCCGCGGCTTCGCCGCCACCCAGCGCGCGCTCCACCGCGTGGACGGTCTGCGCATCGGGCGCCCCGGGCCCGTACGCGCCGTGCTCGACGAGCGCGACCCAGGGCGCCGTCTGACCAGCGACGAGCGTGGCGCCGACGGCCTCGCGCGGCGTCGGCATCACGGCCCCGTCCGCCGCCGCCGTCAGGGCGGGCCGGGCTCGATCGAAGAGCGCCTCGCGCCAGCTGAGCATCCCCACGCGCACCGCGTGGCGGCCCGCCCCGAGCCGCCCGAGCTCGACCCGTCGCGGCTCGTACCCTTCCGCGGAGACCACCAGCGTCATCGAGCGACCTCGCGCCACGCTCGTCGGCGTCGCGGCCGGTCGCTCGTCCGCTCCCCCCGGGGCGTATCGCGCGCCCGTGAGCACGGCGCCGGTCGAGCGGTCGGAGGCCTCGATGACCACCTCGACCACCCCGTCGGGCGCGGCGCCGGTGCGCACCACCGCGTCCCGCTTCGCCTCGACAGGGAGCGCCGTGGGCGCCTGGGGCCGGACGCCGCGACGCGCCGCGAGGGCAAGCGTCGCGAGCGCGAGCAGGGCCCAGGGCGCCGCCATCCAGCCCCAGTGGATGGGCGGGGACGGGGCATCGCCCACCCGCAGCGGCGAGCTCTCCGCTGGCACGAACCAGGGGTCGGCGGGCTCAAAGCGAGCGCGGACAAAGTGGCCCGCGAGCTGGGTGCGCTCGAGGTCGATCTCGAAGACGAACTCCCCCGCCGGGTCGGTGCGCACCGCGGCCACGGTCTCGTCGCCGCGCATCAGCCGGATGGGGGCGCCGGCGACGGGCTCGTCCGTGGCGGTGCGCAGCCGACCGCGGAGCCGCGCGCGGGGGTCGTCCCGATCGGACATCAGCGCGGCCGTGAGCGTGGTGTCGGCGCGCACTAGCACCGTGCGTCCGGCGCCTTCCACGGCGTGACCGGGGCGCACCTCCACGCGCGGGCGCAGGGTGTAGATCCCGGCCCGCGGAAACACCCCGACGGGTACGACCAGCATCGCCTGGCCGCCGTCGTCGGTCACCCCGGCGACCGGCTCGCGCAGGGGGATCGCCCCGACCGAGACGAGGTCGACCGAGAGGCCGCGCGGGGAGAGCCACGCGGCGTTGCCAGTGTTGACCCTCACGTTGAACGGCGGCGGCGCGGCGGTGGTCGAGAGCGGCGTCGTCGGCGGAGAGAGCTCCACCGTCACGAAGGGCGCATCGACGTCGATCTCCGCGTGAGCCGTGGCCGCCGCGAAGCGCTCGTCGCCGGCGAAGCGGGCGTCGACCACCAGCACGTCTGCCTGCGGGCCGATCGGCGTGTCGACGTGGCACTCACCCTGCGCGTCGGTGCGCTCGTCACGGCGCACCGACAGGCCCCCTGGGCCGGTGATCGAGACGGTCAGAGCGCGACCCTCGACGGCCGCGCGGCGGTCGTCTCGGAGGAGGACGGTGAGCGAGAGCGAGTGCCGGTCTCCGACCACCCGCGGGTTGAGCGACAGCTCGGTCGCCGCGCTCACCCGGATCGGGAAGGCCGCGACCGCCGGACCGACGACGATGATCACCGCGCCCAGCCAGAGCGCCAACAACACTCGCACCGCGTTGCAGGGTGGACCGGGCGCGACGCCCCTGGCAAGGGCGCACATCGCTTCGATTGCCCGCCCTCGGAGGAGTAGGATCTCCTCAAGAACCCGCCTATGGAACCCACCCCCGAGAAGGCGCCCGGCGCGCCAGTTGTCGCCGTCGACCCCCCTGCAAAGCCTCGCCGCCGGATGCGAAACTTCCTTCTAGAGCCGCGATTCCAGGTGCGCTACGCAGGCCTCCTGGCGGGCGTGGCGCTAGCGGTGTTCACCGTGCTCGGCGTGGTGATCGTCCAGAGCGGGCGGGTCGCCGCGGAGGTGTCCAACGCCGCCGTCGACCTGGCGGGTGTCGCCGCCGATCAGGCCGAGCGCGCGCTCCAGGAGAGCCAGGCGAGCGCCGGGCTGCTGCGCCTCCAGCGCCTCTCCGACAGCGGCGGCGACCCGGCGGTGACCCGCGCGATGGAGTCCGAGCTCGATGCCGTGGAGGCCCAGGGGCGAACGTTCCTCCGCGCGGTGCAACAGCAGCGGGAGCAGGCGCACCAGAAGCGCGTCGAGATCGATGGGGTGCGTCGGCGGGTGAACTGGATCGTCCTCGCCACCGGCCTGGCGCTCGCGCTGTCGCTCTTCGCGGTCGGCATCGTGCTGTCGCACCGGATCGTGGGCCCGTCGTACCACCTGAAGAAGCTCTTCTGGAAGGTCAGCCAGGGGGACCTCGCCATCACCGAGAAGCTGCGCGGGGGGGACGAGCTCGTCGACCTGTTCGAGGCGTTCACCTCCATGGTGGCCTCCTTGCGGGCCCAGCACGCGGGTGACCTGGCGGGCCTCGACGCGGCGCTCAGCCAGCTCGCGAAGGCCCACGCCGACGAGGAGGGCGTCAAGGCGCTGCGCACCGCCATCGAGCGGATGCGCCAGCGGCGCGGCGCGAAGGACGACACCGCCACGCTCTAGACTATGTGGTCTATCGGCGGGCGGGGCCCTTCAGGACACCCGCGGGGTCGAGCGTGAAGGGCCCGCTCGGGATGCGGGGCAGAACCGGGATGACCTTCTCGCGGAGGTCGTCGGGGCACGCCCACCCCTTCTCGGCGAGGCCCTCGGCGACGTTGGTGCGGATGCGCATCGAGTCGTCGCGCACCAGGAGCGCGAAGATGCCCGAGGCGCTCTTCGAATCATCCTGCGCGAGGAGCGTGCGGACGGCATGGAAGCGGGTGTCTTCACTCACGTCGTCGAGGAAGGGCGCG
>CAIOSS010000602.1 GCA_903860995.1 uncultured delta proteobacterium
CCGCCCACACGTTGGTCGCCCGGTACACCGCGCCAGTGGCGCCGGCCCCGAGCAGCTCGTCGAGCCGGTACTTCCCGTCAATCAGCGCACCGACCCGACCCGCGCATTGCTTCGCGAGCTGGGTGGCGTCGTTGGACCTCATCATCCATGCACCACAGCGCCGGGACACTACACCGTCAGGTGGGCATTCAACAGGGCGATCAACCGGGGGTGGTCATCCGCCGCCGCGCACTCCCGGGCGGAATGCATGGAGAGCATCGGGTCGCCGAGGTCGACCACGGGCATCCCGAGGCGCGACGCGCAGATGGGACCGATGGTCGACCCGCAGCCGATGTCGGTGCGGGTGACGAAGTCCTGGAGGGTGACCCCGACCGAGGCGGCGAGCACGCGGAGCGCGGCCGCGGTGCTGGCGCTCGACCCATACCGGAGGTTGTAATTGGTCTTGAGCACCGGGCCGCCGCCGAGGATGGGCTTGTGCCGCGGCTCGTGCTTGTCGCCGTAGTTGGGGTGCGCGGCGTGGGCCATGTCGGCGGAGAGCATGAGGCTCGACGCGACCGAGGCGTGCCAGGCGCTGCGGGTGAGCCCGCGCTCGGCGGCGATGCGCTCGAGCACCACGGAGAGCAGCGTGCCGTCGGCGCCGTCGAGGCTCGACGAGCCCACCTCCTCGTGGTCGAAGCACGCGAGCACGGCGCAGGTGTCGTCGCGGCCCACCTCGGCGGCCTCCATCGCCACGAGGCCCGCATGGGAGCAGGCCAGGTTGTCGAGGCGCGGCGCGAAGATGAGCGACTCGTCCATGCCGCCGAGGGTCGACGGGGTGAGGTCGTAGAGCGAGACGTCGTGGGCACGCACGGCCTTCGGGTCGACGCCGGCGGCGTCGGCGAGCAGGCCGAAGAGGGCCTCCGCGGCGTCGACGCCGGGGCGGGCCAGGCCCCAGGTGGGCGCGAGGTGCAGCTGCGGGTTGAGCTTGAGCCCGTCGGTGTTCACCGAGCGATCGAGGTGGATCGCGAGCTGCGACACCCGCGCGATGGGCCGGTGCACGCGCAGCGGGTGGGCTTTACCGTCCTCGGTAAAGACGACGCCGGCGAGGCCGAGGTCGCGGTCGAGCCAGGAGTTCCACAGGGCGCCGCCGTAGACCTCGACGCCGAGCTGGAGGCACCCTTCGCTGGTGTACGCCGCGCGGGGCTTGAGCCGGAGGTTGGGCGAGTCGGTGTGCGCCCCGACGACGGCGAAGCGGCGCAGCGGACCCTCGCGCAGGCGCCAGGCGATGACCGTGCCGTTGCGGTGCACGTACCAGCTGCCGGGCGCGAGGTCCCAGTCTGGCGCGTCGAGTTCGAGCCGCCGGAACCCCTGGGAGACGAGGCGATCGGCGAGGGTGTAGGCGGCGTGCCAGGGCGACGGCGAGGCGTCGACGAAGGCGCAGAGGTCACGGGCGGCGTGCATGGAGGCAGCACAAACCAAAGCCCGACCGGACTTGTCAACGCCGTCCGTCAAAGCGGGCTTTGCGTCGCCGCGGGAGTGCCCGTAGTGTCCGCGCCCCGTGAAGCAAAGTCGTGTCGTGTTCGCGCTCCTGGCGCTCTCCGCGGTGGGCTGCAACCGCAACCGCAACCGCCCGACGCCGTCGCCTGGTCCCCGGGCCGCGGCGCCAGCGGCCCCGCGCGCCCTCGTCGCCCCGGTGGAAGACGAGGCCGCGGAGCTCATCAACCCGCTTCGCGCGGTCTCGCCGTACCCTGACACCGCCGCCGGGCTCCGGGCGATGTTCACCGAGCTGGCCCGGGCGAGCGCCGCGGGTGACCACGAGCAGGTCGAGCGTCTGGAGGAGCAGCTGCGCCTCGACGACGACCGCTTCGCACTGGTGTTCACCTTCGAGGGCAACCGGCAGCTGCACGGCGCGGTGGTCCCGCCCGCCCGCGGGCGGCTGGAGGAGAAGCTCGCCCGGCTGCGCGCGCTCGGCCCTGGCGCCGCGGTGACGGTCACCGGCGCGACGGGCGACGAGCTCGCCGACGGAGCGTCCCACGGATTCGACCCGCGCATCGCCGCGGTGCGCGCGGCGCTCCGCCCGGCGGTGCGGTACTTCCGGGTCGAGGTGCGCGGCGCCGCGGGGGCGGAGGTGTTCGAGCCCGTCGCGTTCGCGGGCGGCCGCTGGGTCTGGCTGGCCGAACCCTGGGACGCCGTGCCCCCGACGGCCCCGGTCGTCCCGGGCGTGCCGCCTTCCCGCGCACGCTGAGCGCCGGGCGTCGGGATGACGTCCGTCGTGGCCCCCGTCGCGCGGGGCTGCATCGGGTGTAATCCACACCGTGGTGGACGATGGCCGTGCGCGCTTCGAGGTCCGATGCTGACGTTGCCTCTTGCGGAATCATCGCGGGGTCGCACACGCTGACGGTGGAGAGTCGATGAACGAGAATCTGGACAGCGTTCGCTCGGGACTCCTGCGTGACGCCGAGGCGCGGCGCGAGGTCTCGGCGTTGTGTGAGGGCGTGCGCGCGGCGCTCGAGGCCGTGGAGGGCGCCCGACTGCTCGACGACGACACCCCCGAGATGGCGCTCGAGGCGCTCAGCCGCTGGAGCGACGGCGCCGCGACGACCGAGGAGCTCGACGGCGTGGTGCATCAGCTCGACGGCCGGGCGCGCTCGATGCGCGACGAGTCGTCCGGCGCGGCGCCCGCGCTCGTGGCGCTCGTCCACGCGGTCGACTCGCTGGCCCGGGTGGCCCGCGACGTGGCCTCCGCCGACGGGCGCACGGTGGCGGTCGACCGCACCGCCCTGTGGTGGGCGGAGACCACCCTCGAGCTCCTGGGCGAGGAGTCCGACGCGGCCGTGGCGCGCATCGCGATGCGCTGGGACGCTGCGCTGCGACGCCGCGAGCACTGATGTCCCGGTCGGGGCGGCGCGTCTCCGTGGGGATGGCCGCCGCGCTCCTCGGGTCGGCGCCGCGGGCGGTCGACGCCCAGACCCTCGGCGCCGAAGGTCTCCCCGCCCCGCCGGGCGACGCCGCGTGGGAGCGCGCGCTGCTCGACCAGGTGACCGCCCTCCTCGGCG
>CAIOSS010000603.1 GCA_903860995.1 uncultured delta proteobacterium
GTTCGCGCTCGGGGTCATCCGCGTCGACGGGCGCCGGTCGAGCGGGGCGGTCACCGTCGCCCCGCCGTGCGCGTGCGGCGCAGGAGAGATCTTCGACCCCGTCGGCGCCGTGCGCGACGCGCAGGACCGCAACGACAACGCCGCCGCCGGCTTCGACCGCACGCGCTTCAACGCCGTGCTCGGTCAGCAGGTCACCGCGCTGCCGTGCGGGCGCTTCTACGTCGACCGCGTCGCGGGCCTCGGCAGCGTCGAGCTGCGCGTCGAGGGCCGCTCGGCGCTCTTCGTCGGCGGCGACTTCGACCTCGGCGGCTTCTTCAACGTGGTGCTCGGCGAGCGCGGCGAGCTCGACGTCTTCATCGCCGGCTCGGTGCTCGGCGCGGGCTACCTCCGCATGGGCGGAACCAGCCGCCCGTCGGGTGTGCGCATCTACATCGGCGGCGACCGCGGGTTCACGCTGCTCGGCGCGTCGCGCTTCGTGGGCAACGTCTACGCGCCCCGCGCCGCGGTCACCATCGCGGGCTACATGAACCTCCACGGCGCCCTCTTCGCGCAGAACATCATCACCGGCGGCGACCTCGACGTGCACTACGACCGGTCGATCCTGCGGGCGGGCGACGACTGCCCCGAGGAGCCGATGCCCACGGCGTGCCGACGCTGCGGGTCGTGCCGCGCGAGCCAGGCCTGCGTGGGCGGCGCCTGCGGCGTGTGCCGCACCGACGCGGACTGCTGCGAGCCGCTGGTGTGCGCGACGGCCACCGGGCGCTGCGAGTCCATTCCCCCGTAGCGGCGCACCCAGAGCTCGTCGCCCAGGCGCTGCGCGGCGCTCGTGCCCTGCGAGCGATCGACCGGCGGGAGGACGGCCACGACGGGCAGGTGGTCGAGGAGGGTCCAGGGCTGGGCGCCGCGGCGCAGGCGCAGCTCGGCGCCTACCAGCACGACCAGGGCCGCCAGGAGGGCGCCCAGCGGGACCACGAAGTGCTCGGGCTCAAGCTGCTCCCAGCGGCTCGACACGCCCGAGAGGTACGACGGGCGCTCAAAGAGGGGGGACAACTGGACCCACGTCGCGAGCCCGAGCAGCACGGCCGCGAACTGCACCGCGCGCCACAGGTCGACCCGCGCCCGCGGCCCGTAACGGTGCGCCACGAGGGCCTCGGTGAGCGGCCCGGCGAGCAGGAAGATCGCCGCGCCGAGCGACCCCGCGTAGAGCCGGTCGGGGCTGAGCGGGGCGTTGTTCTCCGCCGCGAAGGCCGCGACGCCGCCCGCGAGCATCACCGACAGGCCGACGTGGAAGGGGAAGCCCGCGGGGGGCTTCGGTACGAGCGCACCCACGCCCGCTCAGCCGTCGACGCAGCGCAGCAGCGCTTCCTCGAAGACGCTGGTCTTGCGCATCGAGCGCCCCAGCAGGATGCGCGCGCACTCCTGCACCCCCTCGGTGATCGCCGGGTGCGGGTGCACGCATCGGTCGATGTCCTCCAGCGTCGCCCCGTGGTCGATGAGGAAGGCGATGCCCTGGATGCAGCTCGACGCCTCCGGGCCCACCACGCGCAGCCCGAGCACCCGGTACGGCGGCTCTGGCGACGCGAGCAGCTTCACGAAGCCGTCGGTGCTGCGCATGGCGACGCAGCGGTTGATGAGCCGCCCGGAGAGCACCGCCGCCCGGTAGGGGATGCCCTTCTGCTTCGCCTGCATCTCGTTGAGCCCAACGGACGCCACCTCGGGCTCCAGGAACATGATCGCCGACAGGGCCTCGTAGTGGATGTCGCTCGCCGGGAGGCCGCACGCGATCTCCGCCGCCTGCCTGCCCTCCATCTCGCCCACGTTCACCAGCGCGACGTCCGCGGTGAGGTCGCCCACGGCGTGGATGTGCGGCACCGACGTGACCGAGCGCGTCGCCTCGATGCACCCGCCCCTCCCGAGCGCCACGCCCGCGGCCTCGAGCCCCAGGTCGCCGGTGTTGGGCACGCGCCCGATGGAGATGAGCGCCCGCTCCACCGCGATGGTCTCCCGCCCCTTCGGCGACTCGATCTCGTACTCGACGTGGTCGCCCACCGCGCGCAGCGACCGCAGCTTCGCCTCGCGGTGGATGACGACCCCCATGCGCTCGAAGGAGCGCGCCACGCAGGCCGCCACGTCGTCGTCCTCGAAGGGCAGGATGCGCGGCTGCCGGTCGATGATGTGGATGCGCGTGCGCCCGAAGTGGGCGAACACCGTGGCGTACTCGCAGCCCACGACGCCGGCGCCCACGATGACCATGCTCTCGGGGAAGCGGTCCCACGACTCGATGTGGTCGCTGGTGACCACCACCCGGCCGTCGACCGTCACGCCGTCGAGCGCCCGCGGCCGCGAGCCCGTCGCGACGATGAAGTGACCGGCCTCGTAGCGGGTGACGCTCCCGTCCGTCGCGCTCACCTCGATGGCGTGGGGGTCGACGAAGCGGCCAGTGCCCCGCGCGGTGACCACCTGGGCGCCGCTCGGCAGCGGGGCGGCGAGGCGCTCCAGCTGCCGCTCGAGGTGCCCGCGGCACTCGTCGACGGCGCGGCGCACCGTGGCCATCACGTCGGGGTACGACACCGACAGCTCGCCGGCGCGGTAGCCCCGGTCGACGCGGCTCGCGGTGGCGTAGTCGTTGGCGAGGTGCCACAGGGTCTTGCTCGACAGCGCGCCCTCGTGGATGCCCGCGCCGCCCACGCGCGCACGCTCGACCAGCAGCACGCGCCGGCCCAGGTCGTGGGCCCGCATCGCGGCGGCGTAGCCCGCGGGCCCGGCGCCGATCACGCACACGTCGAAGCGCTGGTCGCTCATGACGAGAGCACTACGCCCGATGCCCGGGGATCGTCACGCGGCGTTCACCTGCGCGGGTGAATCTCTTCACCTGCGCCGGTGGATCGATGGACTGGCGACGAGGAGGAGGAGCTACTCCGCGGATTCGCGGCGGGCAGGGCGGAACGACGCCGACAGGATGGCCTTGCGCACGCGCACGTTGAGCGGCGTGACCTCGACGAGCTCGTCGCGGTCGATCCACTCCATCGCGGTCTCGACGGTGAGCACGCGCGGGGGATAGAGGGCGACGTTCTCGTCCTTCCCGGCCGTGCGGACGCTGGTGAGCTTCTTCTCGCGGATGATGTTCACGTCGGCGTCGTTGGGGCGGTTGTGCTCCCCGACGATCATGCCCTCGTAGACGGGCGCGCCCACGCCGACGAAGAACTCGCCGCGCGGCTGGAGGTGGAAGAGCGCGTAGGGGGTGCACGTGCCCGAGCGGTCGGACACCATCGCCCCGTTGGTCCGGCGCATCATCGGCCCCGACCACTCCTTCCAGCCCTTGAACTCGGTGTTGAGCAGCCCCGTCCCGCGCGTCGACGTCAGGAATTCCGACCGGAACCCGATGAGCGCCCGGGACGGCACCTCGAACTCCACGCGCGCGCGGCCCTTCCCCGGGGTGCCCATGTTGACCATGATGCCCTTGCGCTCGCCGAGGCGCTGCGTGACCACGCCCACGTAGCTCTCGGGCACGTCGCAGATCACCAGCTCGAGCGGCTCGTGCAGCTTGCCGTCGATCTCCTTGGTGACCACCTCGGGGTTGCCCAGCGAGAGCTCGTAGAGGTCGCGGCGCATCGTCTCGACCAGCACCGCCAGGGCCAGCTCGCCGCGCCCGTACACCAGGAA
>CAIOSS010000604.1 GCA_903860995.1 uncultured delta proteobacterium
ACGTCCTCCATCCCCTGCTGGGCCGCGCGCAGGAGGGCCGACTGCCACGCGTCCTCGGGCGAGTCTGGGGGGCTGGAGGTGCGCGGGGACAACGCCACGCGCAGACTCTACGCCCGCTCGCGCCCGATCCGGTCGCCGTTGCGCAGGACCTCCGCCCCTTCGACAGGGCTACGGGATGAGGTCGTCGTCGTCGTCGGCCGCGCCGCGCGCGACCCCGACGGCCTCGCGGATGTCGTCGATCGCGTCGCCGAAGGGGGCGCCGAGCCACGCCTCCCACTCCTCCTCGAAGGACTCCAGCGAGCCCGTGAAGCCCTCGCGTCGGCCGTCGATGGCGAGCACCGACACGGCGATGCCCCGCCGGTCGACGGTGAGGGTGACGGTGTCGCCCACGGCGGTGTCGCGCGACCAGGTGCGGGTCATCACCGAAGCGTATCGGGCATGTGGTCCGCCGCGGCCAGCGCCACCTGTCGGCAGCCACGCGTCCGTCATCGACCCGCGCGAAGTAAGGACGATCCCTTGACGAATTAAGGCACTTACCTTATCTCCGCATCTGTGCACGAAGCCGCCGTTCGCATGATCGACGCCGCCGAACGCCTCGCCGCCCAGCGTGGCCTCGCTGCCTTGACCGTGCAGGCCGTCCAGGAGTCCGCCGGCCAGCGCAACAAGTCGGCCGTGCAGTACCACTTCGGTGGCCGTCAGGGCCTGGTCGACGCGCTGCTCGCCACCCGGATGGCGTCGGCGAGCGCGCGGCGGACGTCGATGCTCCTCGCGCTCGGGGTCGCCCCCAGCGCCCGCGAGCTGGTCGAGGTGCTCGTCGTGCCGCTGATCGAGTCGGTGCTCTCGCGGCGGCCGAGCTACTGGGCCCGGTTCCTGATCCAGGCCATCGGCGACCCGCAGACGGGTCTGGCCGCGCTCGCCTCCGTCGACCACCAGGCCCTCCAGGCCGCGCAGTCCCGACTCGAGGCACACCTGGTCTGGCTTCCTCCGGGCGTCCGCGCGCTTCGGGTGCAGTCGATCTTCGGGTACGCCTGCGTCGTCCTCGCGGCCTACGAGGTCGGCGCGCTCCCTGCCGATCTCACCGGCGGCGCGCTGGTGACCGAGATCGTCGACGCCTGCTGCGGGCTCATCGACGCCCCCAGCTCCGACCGCCCCTCCGCCGTTCACCCCAAGAAGGACCGACCATGAAGACCATGACCGCCACGCCGCACGAAGGCGCTGGGATCGAGATCCGCGGCGTCGACCTCCGCACCGCCGACGCGGCCACCTTCGGCGAGATCCGCGATCTGTTCCACAAGCACGGGCTGGTGTTCCTCCGCGACCAGCAGCTGTCCGAGACCGACCACATCGCCCTGGCCCGGCGGCTCGGCACCATCAACCTCAACCGCTTCTTCGTGAAGAACTCCGGGCACCCCGAGATCGCCATGGTCACCAAGGAGGCCGACCAGCGCCTCAACATCGGCGGCTTCTGGCACACCGACCACAGCTACGACGTCGAGCCCGCGCTCGGCTCGATCCTGGTCGCCCGCGAGCTGCCGACCCGCGGCGGGGACACCCAGTTCATCAGCACCTACGACGCCTTCGAGGCCCTGCCCCCGGCGCTCCAGGACCGCCTCCGTGGCATGCGCGCCGTGCACTCCGCGAAGCACGCCTTCGGCACGACGGCCTCCAGGATCCGCGAGTGGATCGACCCCCAGGCGCGAACGGAGAACACCCAGGAGGCCGACGCGCTGGGCACGGTCACCCACCCGGTCGTGATCCGTCATCCGCTGTCGGGCCGCGAGGCGCTGTTCGTGAACCCGAGCTTCACCGTCCGCTTCGAGGGCTGGTCGGTGCTGCGCTCTGCCCCGCTGCTCGCGCAGATCTACGCCCGCGTCCTGCTCGGTGTGCGCATCGCGAACTTCCGCTGGAGCTCAGGGTCCGTCGCGATCTGGGACAACCGGGCCACCTGGCACAACGCGAAGAACGACTACCGCGGGCAGCGGCGCGAGATGCACCGGATCACCCTCGACGGCTGCGCGCTCGCCGCCGCCTGAAGCCCGGCGCGCAGCCGGGAGCGGTCAGGGTGCGGCGCGTCGGCAGCGCAGCCGGGCGATCGCGAAGCCCAGGAGCGGCAGCGCCGCGAGCACGGCGAAGAGCCCGCCCGCGATGCGGAGCCCGGACGATTTCCCCTGAGAGGTCTCGCACGCCCTCGGACAGCGCGCTGCCCATCGCCCACAGGCCGAGCCAGACCAGCGCGATCGCGAGGAAGGTGCGCGCCCTTGGACGTGCGGGCATTCATACCCCCCGGCGCCGCCTGCACGAGAGCGCGCACACGTTCTCGTCGAGCGGCTGCGCGGCCCAGCCCCG
>CAIOSS010000605.1 GCA_903860995.1 uncultured delta proteobacterium
AGTCACCATCCACATGGGCAAGAAGAAGAAGCACAAGCGCGAAGCGGCGGCGGCGATCGAGGGCGAGGAGGCAGTGGCGGCGCACGGCGAGGCCCTCCGCGGCGACTTCGAGAACACCCGCGAGGTCTCCATGGGCGGCATCACCGGGCGCGAGACGCCCGACGAGCTGCTGCGCGGCCGCTTCCCGGCCTTCGTGGGCCGCCAGGAGCGCACGGGCTACGAACTCATGGCCCGCGCCATGGACGAGGACTACGCCACCTTCCTCACCTTCTCCGGCGCGATGACCCCGGCGGGGCTCCACCAGTCGTGCCTCATCCCGCTCATCGAGCGCGGGCTCATCGACTGCGTCACCACCACCGGCGCCAACCTCTACCACGACGCCCACCGCATCATCGGCCACCGCATCCGCGAGATCGACCCCAACGCGGGCGACCTCGCGCTGCGGCTCGCGCGCATCATCCGCATCTACGACCTCGGCTTCTGGGAGGAGACCCTCCTCGAGACCGACATGCTCTTCAGCGCCATCCTGCAGCTGCCGCAGTTTCAGAAGCGCATGACCACGACGGAGCTGCACTACCTGCTCGGCGAGGCCATCGCGAAGGTCGAGGAGGCCCTCGGCGTGAAGGAGCCGTCCTTCCTCGCGACCTGCTACCGCCGCGCGATCCCGATCTTCGTCGGCGCCGTGCAGGACGGGTCGATCTTCCTCAATGTCGTCAAGCTGAAGCGGCTCTTCCCCGAGACCTTCAAGCTCGAGATCGACGTCAACGAAGACGTCTACGAGATGGGCGCCATCCAGCACTTCTGCCTGCGCGGCCTCGACAAGAAGATGGCCGTGTTCATCCTCGGCGGCGGCGTCCCGAAGAACTACACCCTCCAGGGCGAGCCCCTGTTGGAGCAGATCCTCGGCGTGCACACCGACGGCTTCGACATCGACGTGCAGTTCTGCGTCGACCCGGTGGACAACGGCGCGCTGTCGTCGTGCCCCGCGGGCGAGGGCCACACCTGGGGCAAGGTCTCGCCCGAGGGGGTCTCGCGCTCGATGTACGTGCACGCCGACGTGACCGCGGTGTTCCCGTGGGTGACCTACGCCCTCATGAGCGACCCGAAGCGCGCCCGCCCGCACCGTCGCCTCTACGACCACCGCGACGCAGCCCTCAAGGCCCTCGACGCAGCCGTCGCCCTCGGCCGTGACGAGCTGCTCAAGACCATCGACTACCCCGCCGTCGCCGAAGCGCTCGCGCCCGCGGCCCCCCCGGCGCCCGCCAAGGCCCGCAAGAAGAAGGTCTGACCGCGATGGCCGCGCCGCGACCCTGGACGGTGCTCCCGCACGACCCGTGGGAGCGCCTCACCGACAACGTCTGGACCGTGTCGGGCGCGCTCCCCGGCGTGGCCCTGCGCCGGCGGATGACGGCGGTGAAGCTCGCCGACGGGCGCGTGGTCATCCACGGCGCGGCCTGTCTCGAGGAGCCCGCGATGCGCGAGCTGGAAGCCTGGGGCGAGCCCGGGGTGCTCATCGTCCCGAACCCCTTCCAACGCCTCGACGCCCACGCATGGAAGGCGCGCTACCCGGGCATCACCGTGCTCTGCGCGAAGGACGCCGACGCGGCCGTGAGCCCTGGCCTCGCCTTCGCCGTGCCCGGTCACGGAGCCGTCATCGACGGGGACGTGAAGGCTACGCTGACGCAGGTCGCGGCGGGCTGATCGCCGCAGCGTCGTCCTGCGCGGCGGGCGACTCCGCCACGTCCACTGCCACTTCCACGGCCTCCACGAAGCCGAAGCGGCGCTGCTCGACCACGGGCGCAGAGGGGCGGCGCGGGCGCTTCGCGGTGGGCGGCGGGATGAGCACCACGCGGGGGGCGAGCACCGGTGCCTCGCGCACCTCGACGCTCGCGTCTCCCTGCGCCGCCGCCCCCGCCGCGAGGCGACGCAGCGCCCGGAGCTGGTCGCGGAGGGAGTCATGGTGGGCCCGCAGCTCGGCGAGGGTGTGGAGCATCACGCTCGACAGCGCCGTGACCGTCGCAACCTCGTAGTGGGGACACCCCGCGTCGATGGAGGGGTCGTCGCCGCACACCAGGCAGACCCGCACCGGGGCCGTGAGCGCCGGACCCGAGGCCATCGCGACCTCCGACGGAGCTTCGTCGACGGGGGCCTCCGGGGGCGCGTCGAAGAACTCCGGCGGGGCCTGGTCGAAGCTGTCGTAGTCGTCCCGGTTCGCGGCGTGGGTTCGGCGAGCGCGCATGACAGTTCCGTCGGACTATCACGCCGGGCGGGGCATGGACAAATGTTCAGGAAGGAGAGCGGGGGGGGCTCGTCGGGAGGGAGCGGTCAGCGCTTCGCGGACTTCGCCGCCGGGCGACGGAAGCCTCGGTACTCGGCGCGCCGCACCTTCGACCCGGAGGTGAGGTAGCGGCCCGCGATGAGCACGCGCTCGAGGCGCAGGCGCAGCAGGGTCCAGAGGCGGTGGGTGAGCTGGCGGGCTTCGTGCGCGCCGGAGGGCACGACCGCCTTTGCGGCGAGGGTGACGAGGTTGTTATGCCGATCCCAGAGGCGCTGTGCGGCGTCGCCCTCACCGTTGGGCAGACTGACGAGCCACTTCTCGTGGTCGGAGCTGTTGCACAGGCTGAGCAGCCCGGTGTTGTCCTGGACGGCGTCTTGCGCGTCGTTGGGGGCGCCGCGCACGAGGCTGCGAAGGAGTGACAGGCCGACCTTGTTGCGCCGGAAGCGGAGCGTGCGAAACGCGCGGATGATCTTGCGCTGGTCTGCGCGGACGCTGGCGAGGAGGGCGCCCTCGCTGGCGTCGAGGCCGGGGTCGCTCGCCCGCTCGGCGTCGAGGTGCTGCCTGGCAGCGCGCACGTACTCGATGAGGGATGCGAGCTCGAGGATCTCCTCGGAGGTCAGGGCGCCATCGTCGAGGGGCACCTTCACCAGCGATCCTGCGTCGCGGGCCGCGGTGGCGGCGATGCCAGAGGCCCAGGCGAGCCACGCGCGGGGAGAGGCCGGGGTGTTGCGGACGATCTCCTCGGGGAGCGCGCGCGCGGCGGCGTCGAAGGCCGCGGTGGCAGCAGACGCTGCAGGGGAGGACGAGCGAGGTGTAGAGCTGGTCTTGGTCTTCGCCATAGGGCGCGGATGCTAACGACCACCCCTGCGGTTGTCATCGGGAGGCGTGCCGGGCAGCGCGGAAGGGGTGCACGAAAGTGCCTGAAATTCCCGCTGATCGGGCGGGGCGTGGGAGGGTGCCTCGGTCATGACCCACCGCGGCGGTGTTCTCCCTTCCCAGTGGATCCGCCGGGCCCTCGCGGACGGCACGCTGACGGCCCTGCGGCCGGTCGAGCCCACGCAGGTTCAGCCCAACAGCGTCGACCTGCGCATCGGCCGCGCGGGCACCCGGGTGCAGTGCAGCTTCCTCCCGGGGCGCGAAGGCGTCGAGGGGCGGCTGCGGCGCTTCGGGATCTACCCCGTCGACGCCGGACCCGACGGGGTCGTGCTCGAGCGCAACGCCGTCTATCTCTTCCCGCTGCTCGAATCGATCAAGCTGCCGCCGGGGGTGCGCGCGCGGGCCAACCCGAAGAGCAGCACCGGGCGCCTCGACATCTTCTGCCGCCTCGTGACCGAGCACGGCACCTCCTTCGACGACATCCCCGAGGGCTTCGCCGGCGGGCTCTACCTGGAGGTCGTCCCGCGCTCCTTCCCCATCCGCGTGCGGGAGGGCGACAGCCTCGCGCAGCTCCGCTTCGTGATGGGCGACCCCACCCTCGACGACGCCGAGACGCGCGCGCTCATGGCCCGCGAGCCGATCATCGTGGCGCCCGACGACCTGCGCCTCGGGCGCGCCGGGCTGCGCATCGACAACGGCGTGTTCATGTCCGTCAACCTCTCGGCCGAGGGCACCGTCGGGTACCGCGCCAAGCGCAACACGGGCGCCATCGATCTGCGCGGGCGCCACCCCATCAGCCATTTCTGGGAGCGCATCTACCACCGCCCCAGCGAGCCGCTGCTGCTCGAACCCGACGAGTTCTACATCCTCCGCTCCAACGAGCTGGTACGCCTGCCGCCGTCGGTGTGCGCCGAGATGGTGCCCTTCGACGCCGGGGCCGGCGAGGTGCGCACCCACTACGCCGGCTTCTTCGACTCGGGCTTCGGGTACGTCTCCGCCGACGACCACGGCGCCGCCGCGGCCGCCGTGGTGCTCGAGGTGCGCGGGCGCGACGTGCCCTTCCACGTCGACGAGGGCAACCACCTGTTCCGGGTGATCCTGCTGCGCAACCACGAGGCGCCGGACGAACTCTACGGGCGCGGGCTGCGGTCGCACTACCAGGGTCAACGGCTACGGCTGAGCAAGCAGTTCCTGCCCGACGACGGCGAGCCCGAGTCGCAGCTCCCGCTGCGCTTCCGTTGAAGTGGGGGTGGTGGACAGGAAATGTCCTACGCGCAAGGCATTGGATTTCCCGTACAACGCGTGACAGACCCCCCCTCCCCTCGCTGGCGTCGGGGTCCTTCCGGGAACTTGACGCATGTTCAGTGAAGCCGTACTCGAACGGGCGTTCAAGACGCCGGGATGACCCGTTGACTTCCATCAAGACACCCGACGGAGCGGTCGACCCCATGACGACTGAAGCATTGATCCAGGACCCTGACGCGCTGAAGCCCGCCGGCCGGCGCGCGAGCGCCGAGGCGATGGGCGCCAAGCAGCGCGACATCTCGGTGAGAGAGTTCTTCACGAAGAACCGACACCTCCTGGGCTTCGACAACCCCGCCAAGGCGCTTCTCACGA